>NZ_JBJQOQ010000023.1:0-87306 GCF_046036945.1 Brevibacillus sp. B_LB10_24
TGAATAGGCTATCCAGAAAATGATAGTCGATTAAAGGATTTTCCTCAGACGGCAAGACGAATTCATTGCATCGAATCTCTTTTCGTTGTTCCATAGGTTTTTGCTGTTCCTTTTCCACTTTTAACCGATAGGCTTGGCGTTGTCGTTCGTTCATCGCGTCGATATGTAGATGGATCTTGTTCAGTACTTATTTTTGCAGGGGTTTCAGGGGTTTTTGTTGACGGAGTGCAGAGTAAAATTGTATGATATAAAAATTTGTAGTGTTATATAAATGCTTAGCTTGTTGACACATCTGTTTACAATAAGGAGAGAAGCGAGGCCGTTTGTTGATGCAGATTTGAAACGTATTGTAGTGATGATCGGACATGAATTCACCTCCCCCCTAGCTTCCTGTGGCGCTTGAAGAGGGAGTCCTCTCGGTGGGTATGATAGAATGGCAAAAACACCAGTTTTGCAGGATATGTTGATAGCATACACTGGGATTACAACGAAGTGGAACGGCAAGGCAACCGTCGATTACTGGGCGGGCTACAAGTGGACCAGAGGTTCATACGGCTATTATCGCGTCGGTCAGTATACGAAGTTCTTCGGCGCCGAAGGTGAGCGGGAAGGCAATTGTTTTTTCTGCGGAGAGCACACTTCAATCGATCACCAGGGATATCTGAATGGCGCTGTCGAGACAGGCCAGCGGGCAGCAAAGGAAATACTGGCTGACTTAAAAGCGGAAGCAAAGAGAAAATGATGGACAACCTGTAACCCTTGGGACCCCGGTCACCCCTTTTCGGCCATATGAAAGGGGGGAACGGGGATTTTTTTGTCGAATAGGGATTATATCGGAAGGAAAGCGAAAAATAAGGAAGAAAATGGGCAACAATAAAAAACAGCAACGTACCCGGAGATGAACATGAAAAAGATAGGGATGATCTTTACACAGGATTGCAGAAATATTGTAACGAATTGGGTGGCGGCCGTCGTTATTCTCGGGCTGGTCTTCTTGCCTTCGCTCTACGCCTGGTTTAACATTGAAGCCTCCTGGGATCCCTACGGACAAACGGGAGGTCTCATGGTTGCCGTCGTCAATCAGGACAAAGGAACAACCCTGCGAGGCACTCCGATCAACATCGGGAATGAGATTCAATCCTCCTTGAAGGAAAACAAGAATATCGGATGGATTTTCGTAGATGAGCAACAGGCGATGCAGGGGGTGATGCATGGAGATTATTATGCAAGCATCCTGATCCCTGTTGACTTTTCGGAAAAAATCGGGACTGTGCTAACTCATAACCCCCAGAAGGCGGAGATCATCTACACCGTCAACGAAAAAATCAATGCGATCGCCCCGAAGATTACAGCCAAAGGTGCAAGCGGCATTGTGGAAGAAGTCAGCCGCAACTTTGTCAAAACGGCGAATGGGACTATTTTTTCTATTTTTAATGAGATCGGGATCGGCTTGGAATCGCAGCGGCCCACCATTGAAAGGGTGAGGGATCTGGTATTCAAGCTGGAGTCGACGATTCCCGAAATAGAGCGAATCACCACGGTTGCCTTGGACGATACGAAGAAAGCGAATGAAATCATCCATACAGCACAGGCCAATCTTCCTATCGTGACGCAGCTGGCTGTCGACGGACAACACTTCACCGAGCGATTGGGCCAATTTCTTGACCAGAGCTCAGAGGCGCTGACCGAGATCGCTCCCAATGTCAAGCAAAATCTCGTGTTGCTGCAGCAAACCGCGATAGCTGCAGAGCAGCTGACAGCGATGCTGCAGGATGTCAAAATCGACTCTGCTATTCTGACTTCGGCGCTGGACAGGACTGCCCGCCATCTGACGATTGCAATCGATGCGACAGGGAGGCTGCTGTCGCTGTTTGACCGCTTGAATCAGCTTACAGGGGGAAACAATCTCGCTTTCGTGATAGATAAGCTGGAACGAATCAACGGCAATCTGCAGCAGCAATTGTCTGTCGTCAGCACGCTGCAAGATGTGGTCAACCGAGGCGAACGTCCGGCAGATGAAGTGATCGATCACCTCCATCAGCTGTCGAAGGATGCTTCCGCAGTGATCGGGGATCTATTGGATCGGTTTGACGACGAGGTATTGCCCCGCATCCAAGACGGGGTGGAGCGGGCGAAAGCCTCAGCGCACAACGCTTACGACGTACTGACAGACTCGCTTCACAAGATACCCGATGTGCAGCAGCTGCTGCAGGATGCCGCAAAAGGTCTGACAATCGGCAATCAGGAACTGCTCGCGATCCAGAAGAATTTGCCCGCGATCAAGGCGAACATCACCAGTCTGGCTGATCTGATCCGCACGCTGGAGAAAGAAGGAACGCTCGACCAACTGATCAATCTGCTGAAAAACAATGTCCAAAAAGAGAGTGAATTTTTCTCCGAACCGGTTCTCTTGAAAGAAAACAAGCTGTTTCCCATCCCCAATTACGGGTCCGCCATGTCGCCGTTCTTTACGACCCTGTCACTGTGGGTAGGCGCGCTGCTGCTCGTGTCCCTGCTTACGGTGGAAGTGCATGATCGGGCAGGTTACCACAGCTACCAGATTTACTTTGGACGCTACCTGACGTTTTTGACCTTGGCGGTTTTGCAATCACTGATGGTCACGCTGGGCGACATCTGGATTCTGGGAACGTATGTCGTGGACAAACTTTGGTTCGTGCTCTTCGGCATGCTCATCAGCGCGGTCTTTATGCTCATGGTCTACACGCTGGTATCGGTATTTGGAAATGTCGGCAAAGCGATGGCGATTGTCCTCCTGGTGCTGCAGCTCGCCGGTTCCGGCGGCACCTTTCCGATTCAGGTGACGCCTCCGTTTTTCCAAGCCATTCACCCCCTGCTGCCGTTTACTTACGCGATCAGCATGATGCGGGAAGCGGTGGGGGGAATGCTCTGGGATATCGTCGGGAAAGACCTGTTGGTGATGGGAGTCTATGTGGCAGTGACGCTCATCATCGGACTGGCCTTGAAGAGGCACATCAATCGCGTCACCGAACCGCTGATGCAGAAGGCGAAAGAGAGCAAGCTGATCCATTAAAAGGGGAGGGGAAGATGCTGCACATGCTATGTCTCGTACATTTGATCATGGGCTCTATGATCGCGGTTGCCGGCTTTCACCAAGCAATCCAGACGGACGTAATGCTGGTGCGAATGACGCAATCACTGGAAGTGACTAACCCGCCGAAACCGACTGTTTTTCCGGATTTCCCCGAGAAGGTACTGCTGCGTTTTCACCCGGTAGAATCGAGTCAGTGGAGACAGGACTTGTCAACAGATCGGTGGGAAAAGAAAAAAACGCTTCGTTTCGGTAAGATTGCTGGGACTCCTGTCACCGTAGACCTCTATCTGGAGCCAAGCGAAGGAGGGAATATGCCTGAGCGCATTCACGGCATCTTGCGCTTTCAAAAGCAAAGCATCATCTTCTACGAATTGGGTTTTCATTTAGAAGACATCGAGACACATATGATCGGGCAGACATTTGCGGCGAAAGACGGCAAGCGGATCCTGCTCGGCGGGGTAGGATCCACTCACACCGGGTTTGAATATATCATGTACGATCTCTCTTCTCGGGCCTGGTCAAGCTTCCACAGTTTTGGCGTTCCTCTGCTGACCGGCGGAAGCGGGAAAGACTCTGCGGAAATTATCCTCCAATCTCCAGCCGTGCACTTGACCTGGGAGAATGTGGAGATCCTTCGCTGGAAAAGCGACCGTTTTGAGCTTGCCAGCGTCAACGATTCCATGGAAAACAGCCTGCGGGCCAAACAAGCGGATACGGTTCGGCTGTCATCTGTTTATTTGGCTGACAACAGGTATCTGGTCATAACGATACAGGATGGTCCAGAGACGCCGGCGCCTTCAGCGCGTTACGCGCTTCGTGGGGATCTGCTGCTAAAACAGTAAGGGACTTTCTGCGGGCTGGAGAAAGACATTCGACTTTTTGTCATATTCGCGGATGATTATCGTTATACCTGTAGTAGAACCATTGTGGTTTTTGTTAGAGGGCTAAAGGAGGGATAATCGGTGGAACGATCCTGTTTTTTGGACTCCCTGCCATTTCCGATCGTCTTCGTCAGTTCCGGCGGGATCATCGAAGATTGCAATCTCCTCTTTGCCAAGCTGATCGAAGGCGCTATTTCCGGCGTTGCGATAGAATCGCTGTTCGAACGATGGGAGGCACTTGATGACAGGCTCGTTACAGCCTTCTTCAGAGATCGCTGCTTTCTCCTGTTCGCCAGTGATCCGGGGGACGGAGAACAGGACCGTCACGCATACGTCGTCTTCGACGGATCTTTCGTGCAGCGAATGCAGCAACAAATCAGCGATTTGGAGCAGGAATTGGATGCAGTGATGGAAATATCCAACGATGTGATCTATATTACCGATCGGGAAGGCGTCACGCTGAAGACAAATTCGGCCATCCAGCGCTTCACCGGCTACCCCAAGCAGTGCTATATCAACCACAATGTCAAGGATTTGATAGCGCGGGGACTGATGAAGACATCGATTACGCTGAAAGTCCTCGAGCAGAAGAAGCCGGTGAATTATATCTATACGTCAAGTTATCTCACCGACAACAAGCGTTTTGCGACGGGCATGCCAATTTTAAACGAAGCGGGCGAGATTGCCAAAGTAATCACGAATGTCCGCGACCTGACCGAGCTCAACCAGTTTTACAATGAATTGAAAAAAGCGCTGGAGCTGAATCAGCAGTACAGAAAAGAGCTGGAAAAGCTGAAAGCGAAACGGATCGATCCCGATGTCATCGTCAACAGCAGAAGCATGCTTGAGATATACGATGTAGCCGATCGGATCGCCGACGTTGACGCCACGGTATTGATCCTCGGGGAAACCGGGGCAGGCAAGGACGTCTTGGCCAGGCATATCTACCGTGTCAGCTGCCGGAGCGAGCAAGGCGAGTTTATTAAAATCAACTGCGGCGCCATTCCCCATGATCTGTTGGAATCGGAGCTGTTCGGCTACGAAGCGGGCGCGTTCACGGGCGCCAGCCGGACGGGAAAGCCCGGACTGTTCGAGCTTGCCCACCAAGGCGTCCTGTTTCTCGACGAGGTGGGCGAACTGCCGCTTCCCTTACAGGTAAAGCTGCTGCGGGTTCTGCAGGAGAAGCAGATTCAGCGGATCGGAGCAACGAAGCCAAAAGACATCGATGTGAGACTGATCGCCGCGACGAATCGCGATCTCAAACAGATGGTGAAGCAGGGCTCGTTCCGCGAGGACTTGTACTACCGGCTCAATGTCATCCCGCTCTTTATCCCTCCGCTGCGAGAGCGAAAAGAGGATATCCTGCCTCTCGTCCGTTCCGTGCTCCATAAGCTGAACAGACAGTACAACACCGCGAAAAAACTGGATCGAGCGGTAGAGAGCTTTTTCTATCAATACGCTTGGCCGGGCAATGTCCGGGAGCTGACCAACCTGATCGAGCGGCTGATCTTGACGGTCCCGTCAGACGTAATTGGCTTGGCAGACCTGCCCACCGAGTACCGGGAGCAGGATGAGCCGGGATCGGCAGCGGCTTCTGCCCATACCAAAGTGATGACCTTAAAGGAAGCGGCCGAGATCGCGGAGCGGGAGATACTCGCCATCGCGATGCGGAAGTACAACAGCACCTATAAGATGGCGGAAGAGCTGGGAACCAGCCAGGCTACGATCGTGAGAAAATTGAAAAAATACAAGTTGTAATTTGGGGGGAAAGCGATGGACATACGCAATGTAACCTATGGAAAAGTGATCTCCGTCATAGATGAGTGGTGGGGAAGGAGACGGAAGGGGACAATCACGCGTTCGCTTCGTGAAGGTAATCAAGTAATCATGGATAAGATGAACTCAGACACTGCAGTTGTGCAGTGTCTGTTTTTTTGGGTGCACAGCGGGAAGTGATACAAAAATGAATTACTGATACAAAAAAAACTTGCCTTTCTCCCGCTATCTTGCAGGAGTAAGTCATCCGTGCATCATGCGTGAACTGCAGCGCTTTGTTCCGGCCGCCGATGACCCGTCGGGACGCTTCCTTTCCTCTATGGTATGCAACTTGCTAAAACCTTTTGCCAGACGGCGGAGTTCAGCAACACCTACAAGGAGAGGGGGAAATCGACATTGCAAAGATCATTCAAATCAACATCAAAACTCACTTTGCGGAAGGGGATGTAAATGTCTACGTAATATTGGGCGATCCTGTCACCCTGGTGGATACGGGGCTTCCGACAGAAGAATCCGTACAGCAGCTGCGCGACGGGTTGGCGGCAGTCGGTCTTTCCTTTTCGGATGTGGGCCAAATCATCGTCACACATATGCATCTCGATCACTGCGGCGGAGTGATGGCGATCCAAAGCGAGGCAGATGTCCCTGTATTTGTTCACGAACGGGCGAAGACAGTTCTCACTGGGGGCCGCCGCGAGTTTGACCGAACAGAAGCGTTTATGCAGGCGTTTGTCTCGCAGTGCGGAGCTGTCGGTCTTTTGAATCGCAGCCGGCAGTACCGCGAAGAAGTCTGGAAGCACATCCGCTACCTCAAAAACGGGGATACAGTACTGGCGGGTAGTGACCGATTTCACGTGCTGGAGGTGCCAGGTCACAGTCAAACCGATCTCTGCCTGTGGAGTCCTGGGACAGGAGACGTATTTGTCGGCGACTACTTGCTGCAGAAGATTTCGGCAAACGCTTTCATCAGCCCGCCCGAGCCGGGCGATCGTGAACGGCCAAAACCGCTCTTGCAGCTGCGCGATTCACTCAATCGTGCCCGCGATCTGCCGTGGAAAATGATCTATCCCGGGCATGGCGATCCGTATCTGGGGCATCGCCAGGTGATCAATCAGCGTTTTTTGGAACAGCACGAGCGATGCGAGCAAATCCGGCGGCTCCTGCAAGCCGGACCGCGGACGGTTTACGAGTTGAGCTGCGCCATGTTTCCCTGGTTGAAGGCGGGGGCCGTCTTCTTGGGCCTGTCGGAGATACAAGGGCATTTGGATCTGCTGGAGTCGCGGGGCTTGGTGGCCGCCGCCCAGCAGGGCGATGTCATCTTGTACCGGGCTTGTGAGGGGCAGGGCAGCGCCAAGCGGCATTGTGATAATCTTTCAGGAGGTTGATGAGGATGAGTCGGTTGGATGGCAGGGCAGCGATTGTCACAGGGGCAGGACGAGGGATCGGCGCCGCTACGGCAAAGCGGTTGGCCCGGGAAGGAGCGAAGGTTGGCGTATTTGATCTGAAGGAGGAATTCTGCCGCGATACCGTGCAGGCGATTCAAGCGGATGGCGGGGAAGCGGTCGGGATCGGCTGTGACGTCGCCGATGCCCAGCAGGTGGAGCGGGCTGTAGCGGAAGTGGCGGCACAGTTCGGGCGGGTCGATATCCTGGTGAACAACGCGGGCGTCCTTCGTGACAATCTCCTGTTCAAAATGTCGGAAGACGACTGGGACACCGTGATGAACATCCACTTAAAGGGAAGCTTTTTGTGCAGCCGGGCCGCACAGAAGTACATGGTCCAACAGAAATATGGGAAAATCGTCAACACTAGCAGCACCTCCGCACTGGGCAATCGCGGCCAGGCGAACTACTCCGCAGCGAAAGCGGGCCTGCAGGGTTTTACGAGGACGCTGGCAATCGAGCTGGGGCCCTTTAACATCAATGTAAACGCGGTAGCTCCCGGCTTTATTGTGACAGACATGACCAGACAGACGGCAGAACGCGTCGGCGTCGATTTTGCGGAAAACCAGAAGCTTGCAGCCGGGCGCATCCCTCTGAGAAGGGTGGGCCAACCGGAGGATATCGCCAATGTCGTGGCCTTTTTGGCCAGCGATGATGCCAGCTATGTCTCCGGTCAGGTGATCTACGTCAACGGAGGAAGTCGTTAACTTTTATTCCCTTTAAAAACATTTATTCCAAAGGAGGCCTGACGATGGATTTTACATTGAGTGACGAGCAGAAAATGGTGCAGCGGACGGTGCGCGAATTCGTTCAAAACGAAATCATGCCGCTGGAACAACAGGTACTGCGCAACGAGCGCGAAGGCAAGCCGGGCATTACCCGCGAAGAGATCCGCAGTCTGCAGCTGAAGGCAAAAGAGATGGGCTTTTGGGGGATCAACACACCCGAGGAGTACGGCGGGGCCAACCTGGGACCGATCATGACCGCGCTGATCACGATGGAGCTTGGCAGAACGTTTGTACCGTTTTCTTTCGGGGGTTCGGCCGACAATATCCTCTACCACTGCAATGAAGAACAGAAAAAGCGCTATTTGATTCCCCTGATCAATGGTGAGCGCCGCTCCTGCTTCGCCCTGACGGAACCGGGGGCCGGTTCGGACGCCAGAAACATCCGGATGCCAGCGGTAAAAGACGGCGACCACTGGGTGCTCAACGGAGAGAAAATCTTTATCACAAACGGCAATGAAGCGGATTTTGCCATGGTCTTCGCCGTGACGGACAAGGAGAAAGGGGCAGACGGCGGGGTAACCTGTTTCCTGGTCGACCGCGACATGGGATGGCGCTCCGAATACATCCATACCATGGGAGAATGGGGGCCGGCCTCGCTGATTTTCGAAAACGTTCGCGTTCCGGAAGAAAACATCCTGGGCGAGCTTGGCAAAGGCTTTGCCTTGGGGATGAAGTGGATCGGCCAGGGCCGCTGGGTCATCCCTGCCAGAGCGGTCGGGGCAGCAGAGCGGCTGCTGCAGATGGGCATTGACTACGCCAAAACGCGGGTCACCTTCGGAAAGCCGATCGCCGAACGGCAGGCCATCCAGTGGATGATCGCCGATTCGGCCGTCGAGATTGAGGCGACCAAGTGGATCGTCCTGCGGGCGGCGTGGATGGCCGAGAAGGGGCTGGATGCCCGTCACCAATCCTCGATGGCGAAGCTGCACGGAGCCATCATGGCCAACCAGGTGGTCGACAGGGTGCTGCAAATTCACGGCGGCATGGGCTACACCAAGGAGCTGCCGATCGAACGCTGGTACCGCGAAGCGAGGCTGTGGCGGATTTTTGAAGGCACAGATGAAATTCAGCGGCGGACCATTGCCCGCAACCTGTTGAAAGGACACGTCAAGGTAGGCGAGCTGATGGGATGACCATGAGACATATTCTCCAAAGGAGGGGGCACTGATGCTGATCGACCGCAGTGTGATCGGAAGCGCCAGCGAACCGCAGGTGCATGAGATCGAAAAGGGGGCCATTCGCGCATTTGCCCAGGCGATTGGCGACGATAATCCGCTGTACCATGACGAGGAGTTTGCCAAACGGCATGGTTACGCCAGCCTTGTCGCACCGCCGACGTTTCCGACAACGCTCAGGGTGCCTAATCCGCGGGTGAAATTTGAATTGAGCCGCGTGCTTCACGGCGAGCAGGAATACGCCTACGAAAGACCGATCGTCGCCGGCGACGTCTTGCGCTGCGTCAGCAAAGTGATTGACGTGTATGAACGAAAAGGCAAGTTGGGGGCGATGACCTTCCTCGTCACGGAGGTGCGGGGGGAAGATCTGGACGGCCGCTTGGTGTTTCGCGGAAAAAGCACCATTATCCTACGCTGACAGGAGGCAAACCGCATGCGGGCTTTGAACTGGGAGGAACTGCAGGTCGGACTGGAGGTGGAACCGCTTGTCAAACCTGCGATTGAAAAAGTGCAGTTGGTGAAGTACGCAGGAGCCTCAGGGGACTTTAACCTGATCCACACCGATGACGAAACCGCCCGAAAGGTAGGGCTGCCGGGGGTGATCGCGCACGGCATGCTGAGCATGGGATTCCTCGGTCAATACACTGGACGGATGGCCGGTCCGAATGGATTTGTCAGCCGATTGCAGGTGCGTTTTGCCGGAATGGTTCGGCCGGGTGACGTTTTGACCTGCCGCGCCAAGGTAACCGGAAAGAACGAAGAGGCGCGTACGGTCGACTTTGAGATCTCTGCGGAGAAAGAGGAGGGCAAAGCTGTCACGCACGGCGAAGCGACGATCACCTTTCTGAAGCAGAGGTAGTCCGGGGGAAAATCGGAAGATGAGGGGAGCCCCCGTGTCGATAACCATCTTGTTTTTGATGTCCACCATGTTTATCGCCAATATCGGCTACGGAGTCATCCTGCCAACTCTGCCGTTTCTGTCCCGGCACATTGGGGCCACATCGTTTGAGATGGGGTTAGCCTTATCGGTATTTGCAATTGCCCAGCTCTTGTCAAGTTCACTGTGGGGCGTGTTAAGCGATCGCCTCGGAAGACGTCCCGTACTTATCTGCGGCATCGTCGGCTATGGTGTCTCGTCAGCTCTCTTGGGATTTGCCCCCCATGTCGCGGTGCTGCTCACCCTGCGCTTCCTCTCCGGGCTCTTCGCTTCGGCTGTGATGCCGGCTTCACTGGCGCTTGCAGCCGATTGGACGAAGCCGGGGCAGCGCGCCCGGACACTTGGTTACATGGGGGCGATAAACGGCATCGGCTTTATCTTCGGACCGCCGGTCGGGGCATTTTTAAGTGTGATCGGACTTCAGGTTCCTTTTTTCACGGTTGGCCTGTTGTCAGTGGCAAACGGCCTGATTGCCCTGCGGCTGCTGCCGCGCGAGGAGCCCTTGAGGCAAGATCCCGTCGGCAGCAATACAAAGGCTGCGCTTTTACCCCGGCCGAGCAGGCGGGCAGGGGCGCTGGGGAGCCGGATGACGGCACCGTTTCTGTTCGGAACGTTTGTCTTCGCCCTGGCGGATGCCAGCATTACGGCAACACTTGCCTACTACTTGACCGGGCACCTGCACTCGACCCAGACCATGGCTGGATGGGGATTTATGGTAAACGGCGGAATGGGAGCGCTTACGCAGGGGTTATTGTTCTCCAGGGTATACGGCCGGTATGGCGAAACGGCGACCATTGTACTCGGTTTTGCCTTCGGATCGCTCGGCTATTTTACGCTGGGAATGGCGAACTGGCTGGCCTGGGCATTCGCTGCCATCGCCCTTCTGGCTTTATGCCGGGGATTCGCCTATCCGGCGATGACGACGGCCATATCGGTCCGGACTTCGCAGAATGCGCAGGGCAGCAGCTTCGGGGCACAGTTTACCTTTAACAGTTTGGGGAGAACGATCGGACCGTTGATCGCGGGCTGGTTGTTTACGCTAAAAGAACCAGTCCCCTATTTTTTCTCGGCTGCTCTGATGTTCCTTACGATCGGCGTTTACCTGGCATGGGTGTATGCGGCCCGCAGGCACGATCGGCCGTTGCAAGGAAATAAATAGCATACTTGACGTTTTATAGGAGGGATGAGCGAAGTGAAATCAGAACGGGTAGCGGCGATTGTCGGCGTCGCGGAGTCGGACTTGGGCGAAACACCCGGAAAAAATGTGTTGCAGCTGCAGGCCCAGGCGGCTCGGGCGGCCCTGGATGATGCCGGATTTACCAAAGATGATGTCGATGCCTTATTCACTGCGGGAAACTGGGCGTGGGCGACTAACCTCATGCTCGGGGAATACCTGGGAATCCGCCCGTCCTATACCGATGGCACCAATATTGGCGGATCATCTTTTGAACTGCACATCTGCCATGCTGTTGCCGGAATCCAGGCGGGCTTGTTTGACGTAGCGCTGATCACCTATGGGAGCACGCAGCGGACGGACCGCTCGCGAAATCGCTCCATGCCTGTTGTGCCGCTGACGGAACAGTACGAGCGGCCCTTCGGCTTGCCGACTCCGGTCGGCGCTTATGCCCTGGCGGCCATGCGTCACATGCACCTGTACGGCACGACCTCGGAGCAGTTGGCGGAGATCGCCGTCGCCACGCGCAAATGGGCGGCACTCAACGAGAAGGCGTTCATGCGCGAACCGATCGAGATCGACGACGTACTGGCTTCACGGTGGATCGCCGAGCCGCTGCACCTGCTGGACTGCTGTCTGGTGACGGACGGCGGAGGAGCCGTCGTGGTCGCTTCCCGCCGGGCGGCGGCCCGCGCGAAAAAGCGGCCGGTCTGGATCCTCGGCCACGGCGAGACGCATACGCACAATACGATCTCCAACATGCCGGACCTCACCATGACGGGTGCGAGGGAATCGGGCCGGCGGGCGTTTGAGATGGCCGGGGTCGGACACGATGAAATAGACGTAGCGCAGATCTACGATTCGTTTACGATCACAGTGCTGTTGACGCTGGAAGCACTGGGTTTTTGCAAACCGGGAGAAGGCGGCGCGTTTGTCAGCGGCCAGCGGACGGCACCGGGCGGACCGTTTCCGATGAACACGAATGGCGGCGGGCTTTCTTACTGCCATCCGGGTATGTACGGGATTTTCCTGCTGATCGAGGCTGCGCGGCAGCTGCGGGGCGAATGCGGAGAACGCCAGGTGCCCGATGCCAAGCTGGCACTTGTCAACGGAACAGGCGGAGTGCTCTCGTCTACTTCTACCTTGATTTTAGGGAGGGATTAAACGTGGCCGGGCAGATACCAAAACCACTGATCGACGACGATTCAAGACCTTATTGGGAGGGGCTGAAGCGGGGAGAATTGCTGATTCAGCGCTGCGGCGACTGCAATCAGTCCATTTTCTATCCGCGCGCGCTCTGTCCGCATTGTTTTTCCGAGCGCGTCTCATGGGAGAAGGCAAGCGGCCGTGGGCGGATATACAGCTATACCGTCGTACATCGGGCATTTGGCCCCTATGAGACTCCCTATGTCGTGGCGATCGTCGAGCTGGAAGAGGGGGTCAGAATGATGACCCGCATCCTTGGAGATAGAGAGAAGATCGCCATTGACAACCGGGTGGAAGTCACATTTGAACAGGTAGACGATGACCTGACGCTGCCGTATTTTCAGCTCGCCTGAAGTTGTTTGAATATTGCGGATTAAAACGGAGGTGATTGGATTGAAAGCGAAGGTGGCCGTCTCCCCAGAGCGATTGCGCCAGTTTTTCAACCCGAAACATATCGCTCTCGTCGGCGCGACGGATAAGTCCCGCTGGTCGGTGTTTACGTTTGGCAACCTGAAGAGCCTGCAATTTTCCGGTGAGGTTTACTGCGTCAATCCCAATCGAGATATCGTTCACGGTCAAAAGGCGTATCGGTCGCTGCTGGACATCGAGGGGCCGGTCGATCTGGCTTACGTCATGGTCTCGACGAGTCAGATCATGCAGGTGATGAACGAAGCCGCGCAAAAAAACATCCGCAACCTGGTGCTGCTAACTTCGGGGTTCAGCGAGATCGGAGACGAAGGAAGCGAATTGGAGCGCGAGCTGCTCGCTTTTGCCGAGGCGCATGACCAGCTCATCCTGGGGCCAAACGGCAACGGGTTTATCAACGTAACCGCACAGTTGACGCCGTACGGGCTGCCGATCACACCGCCGCTTTCGGCAGGCCCTGTCGGAGTCGTGCTGCAGAGCGGAGCCCTCGCCAGCTCGATCATGACGTTGGCGCAGGCCCGCAACGTAGGCCTTAGCTTCCTGGTTGCGATGGGGAACGAAACGATGATCTCGGCAACAGACGTGATCGACTATCTGATCGAAGACGAAGCGACCAAGGTGATCGCCCTGTTTTTGGAATCGATCCGCCAGCCCGACGAGTTTGCCCGCGTCGCCCGCAAAGCCCTGGCGTGCGGAAAACCGGTCGTCGCGCTGAAAATTGGGCGGAGTGAAGAAAGCGCCCGAACGGCGATGGCACATACGGGGGCCCTGGTGGGCGACGACGCAGTCAACGATGCCGTCTTCCGGCAGCTTGGCGTCATCCGGGTCAGCTCGCTTGAAGATCTTGTCACGACTGCCGGATTGCTCGGTTATACAGGGCCGCTCCCCGGTCGGCGGATGGGTGTGGTGACCCCGTCCGGAGGGGCTTGCGACATCCTGTCCGATCGCGCCCAGGACGAGGGCATCGGCCTGCCACCGTTCGCCCCGGAGATTGTGGATGAGTTGAAGCAGATCGTTCCGGCTTTCTCTACCGTTCACAACCCGTTGGATGTGACCGGGTACGTTGTCGTCGACAGGACTTTGCTTCCGCGAGCTCTGCAGGCTGTCACGAACGATCCCGGCCTCGACTTTATTCTCTGCTTGACCGATCCGCCCCGGGTGCCTCCGGAGGACACCGCTCCTGTCTACGAACAGTACGAGGGATTGGCGCAAATCGTCAAGGAGTCAAAACGGCCGATCGTCCTTGTCACCAATACCGGCATCGACATCACCCCGTTTGGGCGCGAGGTAGTCGATCACTGCGGCCTACACTTTGTCGGCGGGATGGAGCATGGCATGACTGCGCTCGGCAAGGCGCTCTGGTGGCATGAGAAGTACCGGGCAAGTCGGGATTCCGCCGACGATGAGCAGGTAGGAGTCAGCAAAACAAGCGATGACTGGTACGGGACTGGGGAGTGGTCGGAGTATCAGGCCCGCCAGTTCTTGCAGCAGCACGGGGTGCCGGTCGTTCCCGGCCTGTTGGCCAACAGTCCCCGCGAAGCGATCGAGGCCGCGCTGGAGCTGGGCCTGCCTGTAGCAATGAAAGTGCAGTCGCGGGACATTCCCCACAAGAGCGACATCGGCGGTGTCCGCTTGCACCTGCGGACGGTGCAGGAGGTAGAGGAAGCGTACCGCGCCATTCGAATGAATGCAGAACGGAGGGTCCCAGGCAGCCGGGTAGAGGGAATCCTGGTCAGCCCCATGCGCCAGGCAGGTATAGAGCTGTTGGTCGGGGTGGTCAAAGACCCGCTGTGGGGATTGGTGCTGGCAGTCGGACTTGGCGGGGTTTTTGTCGAAGTGTTGAAGGATACCAGCCTGCGCGTGCTTCCCGTAGACCGATCAGAGATCGTGGCCATGCTGGAGGAACTCCGCGGCGCTCCGCTGTTGAAAGGCGTGCGGGGCGGAGTCAAAGCCGATGTGGAGCAGGTCGCAGATGCGATCTACCGGCTCACCCGGGCGGCCCTCTCCGTCTCCGACCGTCTGCAGGAGCTGGAAATTAATCCATTGCGGGTTCACGGTGCCGAGGTGGAAGCTTTGGACGCGCTCATCAAATGGGGGAAGGCGACCTATTGATAACAGGAGGCGGTGTGAATGGCGAATTTTTCTGGGTTGTTATCCCGGGAACTGACGGTATATCCAACAGGCGGGCGTCGGGTATGGCTGTTGTTCATCGCGATTTTGGCGAACTTTATCGCTTCCTACGAGGCACAAATCGCACCCGTGCTGCCGCTTCTTTTAAATGATCTCAACATCAGTTTGGCACAGTACGGGATGGTCTCGGCGTGCTCCGTACTGGCATCTGCGGTGTCTGCGCTGCTCTTCGCTCCCTTGGCCGACCGCTACGGACGGGTCAAATTTCTGGTGCCCAGCTTGTTCTTGACCTGTGTCTGCGTCTACGCCATGGTTTTGGTGGAAACCTTGTCCCACCTGTTGGTTCTGCGGATCATCCTCGCCTTCGTCGATGGAATTGCAGTCGGTACCACGGCAGGGCTGGTGCGCGATTTTTCGCCGCGGCTGGGCCGAGCGCTTGCCTTTGGTTTTTGGACGTTCGGTCCGGTCGGTTCCAACTTCTTCGCCAACGCGATGGCGGGCTGGACCCTTCCGATTTTTCACGTGTGGCAGTCCCAATTTGTCATCGGCGGCACGATCGCCCTGCTCTCGTCGATCGTCATCTTATTCAATATTGCCGATTTGTCGCCGAAGCTGCGTTCGCGAATTATCCATAGCACAGAAGAAATGGAAGCACAAAATGAAAAAAGCCCCTCGCCTACGGACTCCACGGAGAATACCCCGAAAATGCGGGAAATTCTCCGCTATCCTCACATCTGGACACTCTGTATCGGCATCACGCTGTTTTTGCTCACCTACATGACAATCGCCAGCTTCGGCACCAAGCTGCTCGTCGACGCCTTCCATTACGACGCCCATCAGGCTGCCTCGATCGCCAAATACTTCTGGCTCTTTAACCTATTTACGCTGCTGCTGGCCGGATGGATATCCGACCGCCTCCAACTGCGGAAAATCGTTTCGCTGACAGGCGCTGTACTGTTTGCCATCTACATGATCTTCTTCATTTCCCTATTCGGTACGGAGGTGCCGGAAGGACAGATGATGATCTATACGTCATTGCTTGGCGGATTGATCGGAATCGCCTACGGACCGTGGTGCGCCTTGTTTTCGGAAAACGCCGAAGACGTCAAGGCTTCCCTGCAGTCGTCGGCCTGGGGGCTGTTCGGCTTTGCCAGCCGGGTCGTCAGTCTTACCGTCTACTTCGCCGCACCGATCGTCGTGGCCGCACACAGTTGGGAAACCTGGCTGTGGATTGCTGTCGGCGTCGGTGTCATCGTCTACATCCCGTTCCTGTTTACCGGCAGGGGACCGTGGTTCCGCAGAAAGGAGGAGAAGATCACGTTTACCCCGGCGCCATGACGGCTGTGTATCGTTGGTGAACAGGGAGGAAGGGCCTGGCGCGGCGCTCCTCCCTGGATTTTGCAGCCGGTTTCCTGATAAAAAGGTGAAATTTTTTATGGATTTCTTGTTGACACACAACCAAAGGTCATACTATACTTTGCATTACCAAGTAATAACTTTTTTTTACACCAAAAGAAGGAGGTAACAGACAATGGTTTGGGATTTTGGTTTTATTCACATCACAGATGCAGCTTTTACCGACAACCACATACAAAAAAACCATCCCGATCACTCTGTGCCTTTGGTGTACGCTTCGTGTCTGCGACTTGACTGATCAGTTGCGGACGCTGCGAGCCTAACAAAGTATGTGAATCCGCAAAGACAGACGTCGGGAAGCCGGCGTCTTTTTGATTGTGAAGAGACGCCGGGAATGATACCGGCGTCTTTTTTCACGGAAACAGGCGTCGGATCATCCGACGTCTTTTTGTGTCATGGAATAAGGAGGGGCTGACGATGCTTGCATAAAACGGCGCATCAAATATTTACCGGCTGGATCGAGGGACAGCTTCCGATCCGGCTTAAAAAAGAGAGGGGAATCGTATGACAGCAAATACAGAATCAAAAGCTTCAATGGTTGACTTGTTTCGCAACCGAGTCGTCCGCACCATCTTGCTTTCCGTCTTTTTTCTGCAGATCGGCATCTGGGTTCGCAATTACTCTATTTTGTTATTTGTCATGGAAAAGACAGGCGGCCACGATCCGGTAGCTGTTTCGCTCATTTATGTGGCTGAATATGCGCCGATCTTTTTGTTTTCGTTTATTGGCGGCACATTCGCCGATCGCTGGCGGCCGAAGCGGACGATGGTTTGGTGTGATCTGCTCAGCGCCGTGTCGGTGTTTGCCGTGCTGCTGACGCTCGTATTCGGAAGTTGGAAAGCCATATTCTTTGCGACACTGGTTTCGTCCATCCTGTCGCAGTTTTCCCAGCCGTCGGGGATGAAGTTGTTCAAGCTGCATGTTCCGGAAACATTGATACAAATGGGAATGTCCATGTACCAGACGATTTTCGCCTTGTTTATGATCCTCGGACCTGTCATCGGCACGTTCGTCTACCAGCATTACGGCATTGATATTGCGATCGGGGCCATGGGGATTGCCTTTTTACTGTCGGCTGTCGTGCTGCTCTTGCTTCCGCCTGACCGGACCCACGAGCAGCGGGAAGAGAAGACGATCTGGGAGGAAATGAAGGCGGGATTCCGTTATGTGCTGCAAAGCCGTACCCTGACCTTGCTAGGCGGCTGTTTTGCGGCGGCCGGTCTGGCGATCGGCCTGATCCAACCGTTGTCCGTCTTTATTGTCACCGAGCGGCTCGGCTTGCCAAAAGAACAGCTTCAATGGCTGATGGCGGCGAATGGGGCAGCGATGATCCTGGGAGGAATCCTGGTGATGGGATTGGCCAAAAAGGTCTCGCCGCTTAAGCTGCTCATGATCGGGATGACGATGAGTGCTTTCGGTTTCCTCGTGATGGGGCTGTCAGGACAACTGTGGCTGACGCTGACGGCGCAATTCATCGGCGGCCTGGCCATGCCTTGCATCTCCATCGGCATCAACACGATGATTCTAAAAAATACGGAATCCGATTTCGTCGGCCGGGTCAACGGCATTTTAAACCCTGTTTTCATGGGCACCATGATCCTGACGATGAGCGTCTCCGGCTGGCTGAAATCGGTATTCTCGCTGATGGCGATGTTTGAAGCCGCCACGGTGTTGTTTATCGTTGGCGTCATCATCATGCTGCCGTTGCTGAAAGTTCCGGCGGCACAGAGGGAATAGCGTCAAACGGTAACGTGAATACAAACTTCTGTGTCTTTTCCTCTGCCTCCTGTCCAGAAAAAGGATAAGGAGGCTTTCTTTATGTTATTGGAACCTAGACAATTCGAAAAATCAGTCGGAGACCGTTTGCTGTTTTCCGCGGAACAGCTCCGCGTCGCTACTCGCAGCCGGATTGGGATTGTCGGCAGAAATGGCGTCGAGAACGACGGAATCCGGGACAGCTCCTGTATACAGGGAGTCCCGGATTTTTGGCTCGTGATCGCTCATGGCTTTATATCGGAAAGGACGGATCGAATCAGCTTTGCAGTACCTTTCGGATTTGTCCGCTTAACGAGGCATTGCTCGCGATAATACCTGAACTCCCCAGGGCAAACTCTCGGCCCGAGATATCCGTTACGCGGCCGCCCGCCTCAGAGATGAGCAGGGCTCCTCCTAACCGATCGTAGTTATCCTCGCCGAATTCCCAATACCCATCCATTCTGCCGCTAGCCACGTAGGCCAGTTGAAGGGCCACAGAGCCCAACATCCTTATGGCGAATACCCGCGGAAGCAGCTTGCCTATTCCGTCAATGGTGGACTTGGTTAGCAAGGGCTCTTCCTCTGCAAAACTAGGCGGGGCCGTCATCAGCAAGGCGTTGTGCAAGTCGGATTTTCCGGCGACATGGATGGCCTTGCCGTTCAGGTAAGCGCCTTTGCCCCGGATCGCGTGAAAGAACTCCCGGCGGTTCGGATCGTACACCAGCGAGAAGACCGGCGTCCCGTCTTCAACCAGGCAAAGGGACATCGACCAGAAAGCAAATCCCTGTTGCAAATGAAACCCGCCGTCAATCAGGTCGAGGACCCAACAAGTACCCAGGGGCTGCGGGTCTTGCCGATCCGCATCGAGGTCTGAATAAAAGCGCTGCACCTCAGGATATTCCCGCTGCAGGACTGCCTTTACTTCATCGGCGGCCCAGGCATTCGCCGCCAAAAACCGCGCAAACATCTCTTGCCGGTCAAGCGGGGCTTCGCGATGTCCGTAATCTTGCAGCAGCCTGTCGCCAACTTGTGAGAAAAGTTCCTGGAATACTTCCCTTTTGAATTGTGTCATTTTGATCATGCTCCTTTTATGAAAGTTGTCGTTTGTCCTAAGACCGATTTGGTCAGGGGATCGCCAAAAGTTAATAAGTCGTATTATTAAATACTACTAAAAATTGAGCGAAAACAAGGGGATAAGCTAGAACCTTTCCCTGTACTTCTCAATGATATTGTGATAACCGATTCCATACTTGCCGATCAGGTCGTCGCCGAAGTCACGTTCGACTCGTTCCATCACGACATCGTGGTAAAATGCGTTCTGCAACAGTTCGATGACCGCCGGATGATCCGTTTCCAGCGCCGAAAGCTTCAGTCCGGCTGTAAAGCTGCCGATCAGCGCATGTTTGGCATCACATAAAAGGGAAAACTTGCGCGATGCCATTTGCTGCCATTCTTCGCTGCGCTGGTGGACGACGACATCCTGCAGGGGAGTGTGGCTGTCACCGATGGTGATGATCGTGACGGCAACCCCGCGCTGCTGGGCTTCGAGCAGCGGTTGTTCGACCCAGTGCACATCCTCCGACCAGATATCTGCGATGATGTGCTGATCTGCATTGGCAATCAGCCGATGAATGGTCTTTTTCAACGGTTCTTCACCCTGCCAGGTGTAAAAAGAAGAGGAAGTCCGGGGGGGACTTTTCAGCTCTTGCAGCAGCTTTTGGGCAGTCTTTTCAAAATCGGATTTCAGCGCTCGAACCAATTGTTCAATCGGAACCGCATCGTACAGCACGGGATCTCCCTCGATCGCCCGGCAAATACCTTGTTCAGTCAGAGAGCGCAGCACTGCGTAAACATTGGTTCGTGACACGGATACCCGTTTCGCAACCTCATAACCGGAAAGGTTTGGTTCTTTATGAAGCGCCATGTAACACCTCGCTTCCAAATCCGACAAACCAATTTTACGAAGTTCATCGATCAAATCACGATCCTCCTTTCTTGATCATTAGTGGTATAACAGAATACTACTACATAAAATTTCTCTGTGTCAACACGGGAAAAGCGCATTTCAAAAAAGAAAGAGCCTCCTCCCGGGTCTCAATGCGGGGAGAAGCTCCTATTGGCGGATAGCGGAGAACAGCTTTCGTCTCCAAACGGACGCAACAGCTTTGTACATATACAAAACAGCAGCGCTGCTGATTCCCAGACGGGTTAGCAGCGCTCCATTTTCATTAGAGGGGGCAAGTTCAGATGTACCCTTGAGCGGATTTGGGGCGGGCACGGGTTGAAGCTGGAGGCGAACGAAGATCTGTCCGTCCAGATTCATCCGGATGACCCGTAAGCACAGGAGAGGGAGGGGATATAACAGGGAGCTTATGGACGGGGCTGTTGATCCAGTGCCGTCCAATTTTTGTAGTCGTGGACAGCGACTCCGGCAAAGCTGGCAAACCGTGAAAGCTGCCCCCTGACGATTTGCAATTCCCGCTCCATCGCATCTGTGTTCAAAGAGAAGAATGTCGTCCTTTCCCCTTCCGTGCTTTTTGCGGTATCCACTGCGACGATCACTTGCTTCTTCAAAGTAGAAGCTTCCTTTAAAATCGTATTCGCATTTTCGACAATCCCGTCATTCCCCAAGGCGAAATTCCGGTAATCCATGAGCACCAGACAGTCAAACTTCTCCAGCAGCCAGGCGCTCAACGTGTAGGTGGAGTCGGGAATTTTGATCTTGTGAACCCAGAACGGCACATCCAGCGTTACTTTCAGACCGGTCCCTTTGGTTTCGCTCTCGATGAAGCGCATGTTGTCCATCCAATGTTCGATCACCATTCGCTGGTTGTTCTTCCACTCGTCCAGCAAATAGGGCTCGATATCGAAGTGCAGCCCGACAAATCTCTCGTTGGCATCTGCGGATGCATTATACTGCTTCACCCAGGTCATGTAGTCCTTTATCTGGTCCTGACTGCTGGTAAAAACCCACCGGGGGGTGCCGATAAGGGCTTCTACCTTTATCTGCTGCGCGTCTGCACGGCTGATAAAGCTTTGATACGCCTTCGGATTCACATCCTTGTCGACGTGAAGGTAGATCGCGGTGATCGCGTTGTCACGGGCAAAACGGAAAAAGCTGTCTTGATCCGCTTCAATGATTTTCGTATTCCAGATCCAGGTGCCTTTTTCAGGGGCGGACGGAACCACTTCCGCATGCCCCGCCGTGGTTACGACAGCCAGATTTCGTTGCTCAACCCAGCTGACCTTGGCCCCGAAGACTTCACTGACAAAGCGCAGGGGTACCATGGTTCTCCCGTTCTTAAGTACTGCGGGGGCATCAAAGGACTTCTCTTTACCATTGACTTGCGCGCGGTTTTGGCCGATCGGCAGGAGTATCGTCTGGTCTTTGTATGTAAAGATCACTTGATTCAATTGTCCGTTCCACTGGACCCGGGCCCCCAGCTTCTCCGCGACAAATCTGGCCGGTACCATCGTGCGGCTGGAATGGGTGTCGAGGTACGGCAGTTCATCCGGGAATGACACGTATTGCCCATCCACGGCCACTTGGACGTAAGGAGCGGAGAGTGCGGGAACGAATAGAGCTGTGATGATGAGGATCGTCAAGACGACGATAAATGGCCATTTTCTCATTGATTGACTGCTCCAATCTTCGAGGATATCCTTCCATTTTAATACGTGAATGAGAAACAAACAAATCTCCCTGAAAATTTACGATTGCAGTTTTGCTGTTATCATTTATAATAATGAGGGTTTCATACATTCATCAGGGTGGAAGCACTTTATTATTCAACAAGGAGCAGGGCTAGATGAAAGAACATTCGATTATTCGCTTTGAGCACGTCACCAAGCGGTATGATAACGATCCGGCTGTCCTGGATGACGTGAGCTTTGAGATCGAGCGGGGCAAATTTTACACGCTGCTCGGACCTTCCGGATGCGGCAAAACGACGATTCTCCGTTTGATCGCCGGATTCACCGAACCGACTGAAGGCAATATCTATTTTAACGGCAAGCTGATCAACCACCTCCCGGCCAACCAGCGTCAGGTGAACACGGTGTTTCAGGATTACGCTTTGTTTCCTCATTTAAATGTGTTTGAAAATGTAGCCTTTGGCTTGCGAATAAAAAAATTGAAAAACGACGTGGTCAGCGCCAAGGTGAAGGAGGCCCTCCGCTTTGTCAATCTGGACGGCTACGAAAACCGGGAAATTACAGAAATGTCTGGAGGACAGCGCCAACGGGTAGCGATTGCCCGGGCGATCGTCAATGAACCGGAAGTGATACTGCTCGATGAGCCGCTGTCTGCGCTCGATTTGAAGCTCCGCACTGAAATGCAGTATGAGCTGCGCGAACTGCAGCGCCGTCTCGGCATCACCTTTATCTTCGTCACGCACGACCAGGAAGAAGCGCTTGCGATGTCGGACGAAATATTTGTGCTGCACAAAGGCAAAATCCAGCAGAGCGGAACCCCGACCGATATCTATGACGAGCCGATCAACCGTTTCGTTGCCGATTTTATCGGGGAGTCCAACATTATCCCGGGTAACATGATCAGAGATTTTCTGATCGAATTTACCGGCAAACAATTCGAATGTGTCGACCAAGGCTTTCATCCGGGCGAGCCGGTCGAGATCGTCATCCGTCCGGAGGATTTGGAGATTACCTCCCGCGACCAGGGCAAGCTTCAAGTACGCGTGGACTCGCAGCTATTCCGCGGCGTTCACTACGAGATTTGCTGTTACGATGAGGACGGGAACGAATGGCTTGTCCACTCTACCAAAAAAGTCACCGTCGGCGATGAAATCGGGCTGCGCTTTGATCCGGAAGCCATCCACGTGATGCGTTTCGGCGAAACGGAAGAAGAGTTCGACAAGCGCTTGGAAGCCTATCACGAGGTCGGCCATGCAAAATAAAACGCGCAACCTGTTTTTGATTCCGTATGTGTTCTGGATCCTGCTCTTCGTGATAGGGCCGATTCTGCTGGTTCTCTACTATTCTTTTTTTGATATAGAAGGACAGCTTACGCTGGGCAATTATTTCGATTTTTTTTCACCGGTCTATTTGAGAATGACGCTCAGTTCTTTTTGGTACGCTTTTCTCATTACGGCCTTTTCCCTGCTAATCGCTTATCCGACTGCGTATCTGCTGACGAAATTGAAGCACAAGCAGCTATGGCTGCTGCTGATCATTTTGCCGTCGTGGATTAACTTGCTGCTCAAGGCGTATGCTTTTCTGGGCATCTTCGGCACGTACGGACCGGCGAATGCCTTGCTGGAAGTGCTCGGAATTGGCACAAAACAAATCCTGTTTACCGACTTCAGCTTTTTATTTGTCTCTGTCTATATCTTCATACCGTTTATGGTTTTGCCCATCTACAATGCGCTCGAAAAGCTGAATCCGTCGCTCGTCGATGCGG
This sequence comes from Brevibacillus sp. B_LB10_24, assembly GCF_046036945.1. Taxonomy (NCBI): domain Bacteria; kingdom Bacillati; phylum Bacillota; class Bacilli; order Caryophanales; family Paenibacillaceae; genus Brevibacillus; species Brevibacillus sp. B_LB10_24. Next base: position 23,599 of record NZ_JBJQOQ010000023.1, read on the forward strand.
CCCGGGATCTGGGCGCATCTAGCTGGACGACCTTTCGCCGCGTCATCTTCCCGCTGACGCTGGACGGGGTAAAGGCGGGCTGTCAGGCGGTTTTTATTCCGGCTCTGTCCTTGTTCATGATCACCCGGCTGATCGCAGGAAACCGCGTGATTACGCTTGGCACAGCGATTGAACAACACTTTCTCGTCACGCAGGATTGGGGGATGGGCTCCACAATTGCCGTCTTCTTGATCATTGCGATGGCGGTCTTCATGATTGCAACAGGAAATCGGAGGAGAGGAATGTAAGGTGGGAATCAAAGGGAAAATTGCAAATCTTTATCTAGTCGTCGTCTTTATCATCTTATATGCTCCGATTTTCTATTTGATGTATTACTCGTTCAACAGCGGCGGTGCCATGCACGATTTTGAGGGATTTACGCTGGAGTGGTACGAGGAAGTCTTTGCCGATACCCGCCTGTTGATCATCGTCTTAAATACGTTTGTGATCGCCCTCTTGTCGGCGGCAATCTCCACAATCTTAGGGGTGATAGGCGCGCTGGCAATCAACCAGGTCAAACGCCGGCAGGTAAAGCAGACGCTGTTGACACTGAACAACGTGCTGATCGTCAGCCCTGATGTGATCATCGGCGCTTCTTTCCTGATCCTGTTTACGATCATCGGGATTAAACTGGGATTTATCTCGGTCTTGTTGTCCCACATCGCGTTCAGTGTCCCAATCGTCGTACTCATGGTACTGCCAAAGCTGCAGGAGATGAGCTCGACTTTGATCGACGCCGCCCGCGACCTGGGAGCGAGCCGATGGGATGTATTGACAAAAGTGGTACTTCCATACATCACACCAGGCATTTTTGCCGGATTTTTTATGGCGCTCACCTATTCCCTGGATGACTTTGCTGTCACCTTTTTCGTGACGGGAAACGGCTTCTCTACGCTGTCGGTCGAAATTTATTCGCGGGCGCGGCAGGGGATTTCCCTGTCTGTCAATGCGCTCTCGTCGCTGCTCTTCTTGTTCACGATCGCACTCGTGATCGGTTACTACTTCATTAATCAGCGAAACAGCCGGCCGAAGGGAGTGGAGGTCAGAAAATGAAGCAGCTCGTTCGGATGTTCACAGCGGTTTTTCTCGTCGCATTCGTCCTGATATACGTGACCTTCCAGCTCAATTCGACCGAAGGGTACTCGAGCGGGAATACGCTGACGATATACAACTGGGGGGATTACATCGATCCCGACCTGCTTAAGCAGTTTGAACAGGAAACCGGCATCAAGGTCATTTACCAGACATTCGATTCGAATGAAGCGATGATGACGAAGATTGCGCAAGGGGGCACTACATTTGACGTGGCTATCCCTTCCGAATATGCGATCAGCAAAATGAAGGAAGAGAACCTGCTGCTGCCGATCGATCATTCCAAGCTTCCCAACCTGAAATACATCAATCCGCGCTTCTTAAACCTGTCGTTCGACAAAGAGAACGAGTACTCCGTACCGTACTTTTGGGGGACCGTCGGCATCGTCTACAACCCCAAGCTGCTCGGAGGCAAGGAGATTACGAGCTGGAATGACCTTTGGGACGAGGATTTGCGCAATCAGATTCTGCTTGTAGACGGCGCCCGCGAAGTGATCGGGATGGGCCTCAACAGTCTGCACTACTCGCTAAACGACACGAACGAAGCCCATCTGCAGGAAGCAAAAAACAAGCTGAATGCGCTCACGCCAAATGTCAAAGCGATCGTCGGGGACGAGATCAAGATGCTGCTCGCCAACGAAGAAGCGGCTGTCGGCGTCGTCTGGTCCGGTGACGCTTCGGAGATCATGAGCGAAAACGATGAGCTGGATTACGTCGTCCCAGAAGAGGGGTCCAATCTGTGGTTTGATAATATGGTGATTCCCAAAACGGCGAAAAACATCGAAGGAGCCCACGCATTTATCAACTTTATGCTCGATCCCGAGCATGCGGCCCAAAATGCCGAGTACGTCGGCTATTCCACGCCAAACGAAAAGGCTCTGGAGTACCTGCCGGAAGAAATCGCCGGCGACGAACGGTTTTACCCGGATCCAAGCGTAACTGACAAACTGGAGGTATACGATAACCTGGGCAAGCGGATGCTGGCCCATTACAATGAGCTGTTTCTGGAATTTAAAATGCATAAGAAATAAAAGATCAGGGACTGGTGGCTGCTCACCAGTCTTTGCTTTTTCCCGCGGAGCGTAACGAACAAACGGATTTCGAACAAGAACCCGGGTTATACTACAAAGCATGAAGAAAAATTCGCGGAAACTTTTGGGGAGCATCTTGCAGCATGTGGATAATCATCGGGATACTGGCAGCAGCCATCGCGATCGGATTTATCGAAGTCCCCTCTCTTTGGAAAAGCGGGCAGAAAAGGGAGTTGTGCGTTTTTTCCTTTTTACTCCTCATAGGCACCGGCTTGGGCATTGCCAAAACGTTGCAGATTCACATTCCCAACCCGCTTGATTGGATGGCTGTCATCTACAAACCGTTCAGCGATTTCCTTTTCGGAATTTTGAAGTAGGAAAGGGGGAAACCCATGCTTGAGAAAGCCAGAATATCTGCATGGCAATTTGCGGTTCTCGTCACGCTGTTTACCATAGGCAGCTCCATTCTCGTAGTGCCTGCCAGTTTGTCGGTGTTTGCCCATCAAGATGCCTGGATTGCGGCGCTCATCGGGGTGGGAGCAAGTCTGCTCCTGGTATGGCTGTACAGTGCGGTGGGAAACATCTGTCCGGGCAAGAGCCTGATGGAAATCAATGAAAAACTCTTGGGGAAATGGGCGGGGAAAACAGTCTCTTTTTTGCTCATCCTCAGTCTGTTTTTTGCCGGTGCCGCAACCGCTCTGTATTATGTCGGCTTTTTTCTCACGACACATGTCATGCCGCTAACTCCGGTGCACGCTCTGAATATCCTGTTTGTCGCTGTGATTGTTTTGGGAACTCGCCTGGGAATTGAGACCCTGGCTCGTTCTGCCGAAATCCTGTTTCCTTTCTTCGCCGTATTATTCGGAGCCATGGTTTTTTCTACCGTTCCGCAAATCCATTTTGAGTACCTGCAGCCCGTATTGGATAATGGCGTGAAACCGATCATAACGGCTGTCATCTCCTTTCTGAGCTTCGCTATTCTGCCCGATATCATCTTGCTGATGATCTTTCCTTACGTACATCAAGGTAACGCCGCTCGTAAGGCTTTCCTCTTTGGCAATCTGATTGGCGGACTCGTCTTGACGCTTATTGTGACGTTGAGCCTGCTGGTCCTTGGCCCTGATGTTTCGACGAGGCATCTGTTTCCCAGCTATGCATTGGCCAAAAAAATCAAAATCGGGGATTTTCTGCAGCGAATCGAAGCGATCGTAGCCATCATGTGGTTTATCACATTCTTCTTTCGATTGACGATTTACCTGTACGGGATCGCTGTAGCTGCGGCGCAAATTCTAGAACTGAATAATTACCGCCCCCTCGTCCCTCCTCTGGGGATGATTCTGGTCGTCTTCTCCCTGGTGATATTCCCCAATGTACCCTACGAACAAAATTGGGATACGAAAACCTGGATACCGTACATATTTTCCGTTGGGCTGTTCCTTCCGCTGTTCCTGCTCGGGATCGCAAAATTTCGCAAGTGACCCGAGTGCAGGCCCGGTCTTTTTTTCATGAAAGCTCTAACCGAGAAATATCTTTTGTGTTAGAGGGGTTAGATAAACAACATCGCAGGGGGAAGGGGTATCATGGAGAAAGTGCTGTGGATATCTTTGTTCCTGTTATGCGCGTATTGCTTGATTCCTGGAGTCATGTCGCTCGTTTTCGGCTTCGGTGTGTTTCGCAAGGCTCGTGCTCGCCGCGAAGTTGCTTTTACCTTTGATGACGGACCCGACCCGGACTATACGCCGCAGTTATTGGACCTCCTTGGCAAATACAAGATCAAAGCCACTTTTTTCGTGCTCGGCTCAAAAGCAGAAAAGCATGCCGAGCTGATTCACCGCATCCATCGAGAAGGGCATTTAATCGGGATTCACAACTACGTACACCAGCCAAATTGGCTGCTCGCTCCCTGGAAAGTCCGCAGACAAATAAACCGCTCCGTTGAGATTGTCGAGCGGATTACTGGCGAAAGACCGATCTATTACCGTCCGCCATGGGGGCTGCTGACGCTGCTTGACTTTCGCTTGCGCAGACAGTTTCGCATGGTGCTGTGGTCGACGATGGCGAGGGATTGGAAAAGCAAGGGAAGCCTTGCTGTAAAAAAAAGGCTGTTGAAAAGGATAAGGGGAGGAGCCGTCATCCTTTTGCATGACAGCGGCACCACATGGGGAGCGGATCGCGATGCTCCGCAGTATACCATAGAGGCGTTAGAGGAGGTCTTTCAAGAGATCTCCCTGCAAGACAATCAATGTGTGAGAGTTGACGAGATGATGCAGCTGCATGAACAGGGGAGGGAGACACAGGTACATATGGGCAAGCGCTTGCTGCTTTTTGCGTGGATGAAGTGGGAGAAAGCATTTCACCTGGTTTTCCGGGTGAAGCCCATTGATGTGCAGAACCGTTTTTTACACGTCAGAGTCCGGGTCTATCGGGGAGAGACGATTCGATTGTCCGATGGAGAGGAGATTCGCAGGGGAGACCGGATCGTGGAGCTTCATTTTGACAATGGCTTGCTGTACGCGATGGCAACGGGTTCCCAATCGCCGGTACAGCTCGCCATCAAAATGATCCGCGCAACCGAACAGGTCATGCCGAAAATACTGTACTACATCCTTCAGCATCCAAGCTTTCCCGATATCAAAGGCGTATATGGAGTTTCCCTGATCCATCGCGGGGCAAAAAAATTTGGATTTACCTTAGGGGAATTGCCGAAGGGGATCCTCTCCTTTTTTACCAGGATGTACCTGCGAATGCTCCTGCTTGTGCTTCATCCATCGGGAAAACAGCGCCTGCAAACCAATGCCCGTCAATTGATCCCCAAGACGATCGCGATGTCGACGAAAGAACTGCTGCGAAGGTACAGCAGGGAGATAGAGAATCCTTCGGGTGTCGAGCAGGATTGTTCCCTATCCCCATCCAGTTGAAGCTGGCATGCGGCTTAGTACAGCAATTTTTTTTCCACATTTTTCAGGTGAATAACCGTTTGTACCCTGGCCAGTTCAGGCTCCTGCGCTTCGATTGCCAAAAAAATGCTTTCATGCTCCTTGAAGACGATATGCCGCTTCCGCACCAGCCCGATGTTCTGCTGCAAGGTGAGTGACAAGGCTTTTTTGTACAGGGAGGAAAGGCTCTCAAAGGTGTCGATCAGGATGGGATTGCCGGTCGCCAGTATCATGGTACGGTGAAATTCGAAATCAGCTTCCTGCCCCGTTCGATCCTCACTGGTAAAATCGCTTGCCAGCCACTCCAGTACTTCACGCATGCGTTCCAATTCTTCAGATGTCCGCCTCAAGGCAGCAAGAGCGGCTGCTTCCGGCTCAAGGATTTTCCTCATCTCAAATAAATGCCGGATCATTTCCATGTCGGCGTGCTGGAGGGAGAAATGCTGGATGAGCGGGGAGGGGAGAACATCCTCGACGTAACTGCCTCCCCCTTGTTTGGAGGTGACCACGCCCAGGGCCTGCAGCACGCTTAACGCTTCGCGGATCGGAACGCGGCTGACTCCAAACAATCCGGCCAATTCAAGCTCTGTAGGCAGCTTGGACCCCGGGGGGAATTGGTTCGACTCAATCATGGCCAGCAGTTCGCGCGTAATTTTTTGCGAGATTTTCTCTTTCTTTTGCATCATCTGCCTGCCTCTCTTCCGCTTAACGGGTAAGCTGTAATATTGGCGCATGGTTCGGTTCCGGAACTTGCCCGGCGATCGAACGTCCGATAGAGAGAGAGGCTGTCGCCGCCGGTGATGGAGCATTCAGGATATGGATAGAGCGTTTGCTGGAGACGATGAGAAAATCGTCGACCAATTTGCCGTCATGGGTGAGCGCTTGTGCCCGCACACCGTTTTCCGAGGGGACCAAATCCTCTGCTTGCACTTCGGGGATCAACCTTTGCAGACTTCTCACAAACACGGTTTTGCTGAAGGAACGGACGATCTCCTTCCAGCCTTCTCCGAGGTTTTGGCGGGCGATTTTCCAGAAGGCCGGATACATCATGACTTCGGTAAAGTCTTTCCAATCAAAATCCGTTTTGCGATAGCCTTCCCGCTTCAGGCTTAAGACAGCGTTCGGACCGGCGTGTACGTGCCCGTCGATCATCCGGGTAAAGTGCACGCCCAGGAACGGAAAATGGGGATTGGGGACGGGATAGATCAGGTGTTTGACGAGATATTGCTTCTCCGGTTTCAATTCGTAGTATTCTCCGCGGAAGGGGACGATCTTCATCTTCGTCTGCAGGCCCTGAATGGCCGCAATCCTGTCGCAGTGCAGGCCCGCGCAATTGATCAGGTAGCGGGTACGGTAAATTTTTCCACTGCATTCCACTTCGATCGCATCTGTTCCTTCGTTGATCTGCTCCGCCTTCGTCCCAAGGAAAATATCGCCTCCCTTTTCTTGGATCACTTTGGCAAATGCTTGGGCTACCTGTTTGTAATTCACGATGCCAGCATCTTTTACGTGAATGGCTTGCAAGCCAGAGGCATGGGGCTCGATTTCCCGCAGCTGCTCCTGGTTGATCAGGGACAGGGAAATGCCGTTCTCCCGCCCGCGGTTGTACAGGTTCTGCAGCAGCGGCAGCTCGCTTTGCTCCGTTGCTACGATGACTTTGCCGCACATTTCATAGGGAATCTCATGCTGTGTGCAGAAGGCGCGAAGCAATTCTCCTCCCTCTCTGGAAAAGCGCGCTTTTAAGCTTCCCGGCTTGTAATAAATCCCTGAGTGAATCACGCCGCTGTTATGTCCGGTTTGATGGAAGGCGAGTACAGGTTCTTTTTCAAGAATGGCAACTTTGGCCGCCGGGTATTTTTGCAGCAGGGAGTAGCCGGTGGAAAGTCCGACGATTCCGCCGCCAATGATGAGGTAATCGTATTGAATCGTCACGCTCTTCATTCCTTTTCAAAAATAGAATTTGTAATACAAGTATAACAGCGACGACCGATAAATCCAATAGAAATGCAAAATCGTCTTACAACTTTTGTGAGGGAGGCTCAGCAGAAGAGGCGGTGATTGAATCTTTTTACCATTGCCAATACAATAAGTATCAGAGGAGACTGCCTGAGGAGGAAAGGGGCAGAGGCAATTTGAAGCATATGGGAAGGGATTTCGGTGAATGGCAAAAGCTGATAACATGTTATCCATTTTATGGTTACTCAAACAAAGAAAGCGAATGACCGCGAGTGAGATCGCCGACGAGCTGGAGATAAACGTCCGTACGGTTTACCGCTATATTGACGCGTTGTGCGCCAGCGGCGTTCCGATCGTGTCCGATTCCGGTCACAATGGCGGATACAGTTTGCTCCATCACTTTGCGGAAGCCCCGCTGGTTTTTGACCTGGAGGAACAAAAAGCGATTATGCATGCCGCCACCTTTGCCAAGGAGGCAGGCTATCCCTTTAGCGATGCCTTGACTCGTGCCGTCACGAAGCTGAAGATGTACGCCAACCAAGAACAATTAAACCAAATCAACCGGCACACGATGGGATTTGACGTCATCCAGCCCCCGGTTCGTACGGAGTTGGAAGCTACCCTAAAGGAACTCGAAGTGTCAGTAGCAAATGGCCGTACGCTGCAAATGGCTTACCAGCGAGGATGCGAACCAGCCAAAACACGCCGGATTGATCCTTACGGGTTGGTTTACTGGAAACAGAGATGGTATGTGATGGCGTACTGTCACCTTCGCGGGGAAGTGCGCAGCTTTCGGGTGGACCGCATCCAGGAGCTGTGCCGGACAGACTCTACCTTTGAGCGACCAGCAGAGTTTTCGGCCAGGCGCGATTTCCTGAAAAACTTGTTGCCGGATCCAGACAACCCGGAACAGCTCATTTCGATCCGGATACAAGGCAGGCAACAGGCCTTGAACGATCTATGCGAGCATTGGCTGCTCGGACATGCCCTGGTGGAGCGCTCTTTGGAGCATGCCCACTTTCGTTTGGAGGAGCAGGCCATCCGCACTTTTCTGCCTTACTTTCTGATGCCATATGGCAAGGCGATACAAGTGCTGGAACCGCCACTGCTGAAAGAAAGACTAGTGGCCGTTGCTTCTGAGCTGCTGCAATACTATCAGAATTGAACTTTCCTGACCGCGGCTGTCAGGGAAGGCAGGTTATAATGAGGGTGAGGATGTCCGAGAACATGTCTAAGTGAAAGGGGATATTTTGATGAAGCACAACGCGCTTGAGTTGTATGATTACCACCTCTGGGCCAACCAAAAAGTATTTCAGCACCTAAAGGAATTGCCGCAAGAAGTCCTTCACCAAGAGATCCAAAGCGTGTTTCCCACGCTGTTTGCTGCGCTCGTCCATATATACCGGGTGGAAAACGTTTGGCTCCTGGGCATGTCGAGTGCCAGCTACGAGGAGATCGTCGCTGTAAACAACCGCATCACAGAGGAGACCGAAGGCAAGAGTCTGGAGGAAATCGAGCAGTTGTTTGCCGGGATCGCCGATCGGTACCAATCGTTTTTCGCTGATAAGGATTTGGATGCCGTCAAAGCGTATCCGCACCCTCAATTCGGAACGCTGATGGCCAGCTATGCCGACATCATCCAGCACTTGGTCAATCATGGAACGTATCACCGCGGGAACATAACCGCGATGCTGCGGCAGCTGGGGTATGCAGGCGTTCCGACTGACTATGTGTTTTACTTGTATGAGAGAAATTCGTAAGCCGCACCCTGGGGATGGCGACAAAATCCGTTCTTCACTATTGGGGCACAAGAGCTCGCCACCGGGCGTCTCCTTTTCCGAAGTGGACAATTACATCTGAGTGCTCGGGGCTTACGCGATGAAAAAAAGGAAAAGAAGCACAGCTTGGTTCGATTGGGTAGCGTTTGGCAAGGCAATGGGTTCGATCATTTGACGATCGGACCTTTTTTATTTGCGAACAAGCGGACCAGCCTCTGAATTCTAGACGCTTTATAGACTTGTCTCCAAGCAGACCGCCCACATAAAATAGACCTACATCAATTGTTGTTAGACTGTTTTGAAAAAAACGTTTGGAGGAGCAGAGATGAAGACGATTGAGGAACTTGAGCTGAAGATGACAGAACCATCCGAACGATTGATTGACATGATGACCCACTTGGACGGCGATATCGTCATTCTGGGAGTCGGAGGAAAAATGGGGCCGAGTCTGGCCAAGCTGGCAAAACGGGCGATCGAACGGGCGGGGGTGACGAAACGTGTGTTCGGCGTTTCCCGCTTTTCCGACAGAGGGCTGCAAGCCGAGCTGGAGGCGAACGGCATTGAGACGATTGCCGCCGACCTGCTTGACGAGGAACAGCTCAACCAGCTGCCAGCCGTAAAGAATGTCGTTTTTATGGCGGGCCATAAGTTTGGAACCATTGGCAAAGAGCCGTTTACCTGGGCCATGAACACGTATCTGCCCGGCCGAGTGGCAGAAAAGTTTTCCGATTCTCGAATCGTTTCGTTTTCAACCGGCAATTTGTATCCGCTGTCACCGCTGCAAAAAGGCGGCCCTTCTGAGGAGGCATCGGTTGAGCCGATCGGGGAGTATGCCCAGTCCTGCCTGGGCAGGGAACGGATCTTCACCTATTTTTCGCAAAAACTGAATATACCAATGCTTCACTTCCGGCTGAACTACGCCATTGACATGCGTTACGGCGTTTTGCTGGAAATTGCCAAGGCTGTGTTTGAACAGCGTCCGCTTGATCTTGGCATGGGTCACGTCAACGTCATTTGGCAGGGAGACGCCAACGAGATGGCCCTCCGCTGCCTGGCGCTTTGCAGCACACCGCCGCGGGTGTTGAATGTAACGGGGCCCGAAACGGCTTCCGTTCGCTGGCTGGCAGGACAGTTCGCCGACAGGTTTGGAGTTGAACCCGTGTTTGTCAACCAAGAACAGGAGACCGCGCTGCTCAGCAATGCGGCCAAGGCCCATCAACTTCTCGGTTATCCGCGCGTCTCGCTGGGACAGATGATTGACTGGACGGCAGAGTGGGTGGCCGCAGGAGGAATAACGATTGACAAGCCGACGCACTTCCAGGAGCGAAAGGGGGAATTTTGACATGGTCTGCGAACTGCGTCCTGCCGTCTACAAGCGCCTGCATGAAGGAGTGGTTATCCCGGCCCATCCGCTGGCACTCGACGCCTCCCGCCGGTTGGACGAACATCGGCAGCGGGCATTGACGCGCTACTACCTCGCATCAGGCGCTGGCGGCGTGGCTGTCGGCGTCCACACGACACAATTTGAGATCAGGGACAAGGAGATCAACCTGTTGGAACCTGTTCTGAGGATGGCGGCAGAAGAAGTTGAGCGGGCCGGAGCAGATGGTTCCTTTATCAAGGTGGCCGGGATCTGCGGGCCGACGGATCAGGCGCTGGCCGAAGCGGAGCTGGCGGTAAAGCTGGGTTATGATCTGGGACTTGTCAGCATGGGCGGACTGCATGGTTGGACGGAGTCTGAGCTGCTTCACAGGGTGGAGGAAATCGCCAAGGTCATTCCCGTTTTCGGGTTCTACCTCCAGCCTTCCGTAGGAGGAAGACCGCTCAGCTACTCGTTTTGGCGGGAGTTTGCCGAAATTCCCGGCGTCATGGCGATCAAGATGGCGCCTTTTAACCGCTATCAGACGCTCGATGTCGCAAGAGCGGTCTGCCATTCCAGCCGTGTGGAGCAAATTGCCCTCTACACCGGCAATGACGACAATATCGTCGCGGATCTGCTGACCACTTTTCGGTTTCTGGTAAATGGGAAACCGGTAGAGAAGAGCATCGTCGGCGGATTGCTTGGCCACTGGGCCGTGTGGACGGGAAAAGCCGTCGAACTGCTAGAGCGGATCAAAGCCGCGAAAAAAAGCGGTGCGGGGGTGCATGAACTGCTTCAAGAGGGCGTGATGGTTACAGACGCCAACGCCGCATTCTTTGATCCGGCGCATGAATTTCACGGCTGCATCGCCGGGATACATGAGGTGCTCAGGCGGCAGGGCTTGCTTGCGGGGCGCTGGTGCCTCAATCCAGAGGAAGATCTTTCGCCAGGCCAAATGGAGGAGATCGACCGCGTGTACTGCGAATATCCGCAGTTGAACGACGATGAATTCGTCAAACGACACTTGGAGAAATGGCTTTCTGATTAATCATCCAGTGACTTAAGAGAGGGGATGCTTCTCATGGAACAGCCGCAAGTGAAATCCAATTCACCCGTGCACATGCAGAAATCAGCGAAATCGTGGATCACCTCACTGGGGCCGGCCATCATCACGGCCGCCCTGGTCGTCGGCCCCGGCAGTGTGACACTTACTTCTAAGATGGGGGCCATGTACGGTTACAATATGCTCTGGGTCGTCGTCATTTCCGTCTTGTTCATGATGGCTTTTACCGAAATGAGCGCCAGAATCGGCATGGCGACAAGGCAATCTCTGCTGGCCACGATCAGGCAAAAATGGGGAAAGGCGGCCGCAATCGTCATGGGCTTGAGTTGTTTTCTGGTCACTTCCACCTTTCAGGGAGCAAATGTGATCGGCGCCGGTGTGGCTCTGTCCAGTTTGACGGGCATTTCGACAAAGGCATGGGGAGTCATTTTTACGCTCTTGGCCATTTCATTATTATTCTTCCGCAATTTTTACCGAATTCTTGAAAAGTTGATGCTGGTTCTGGTGGCCATCATGCTGTTCTCGTTTTTATGTACCGTCATCATGGTAAAACCAAGCCTGGGCGGCATTCTCTCCGGACTTGTCCCGCAAGTGCCAACCGGTTCTGCCATGCTGATCGTCGGCCTGGTTGCCACCACCTTCACAGTCGTCGGTGCCCTCTACCAATCGTATCTCGTGCAGGAGAAAGGATGGACGGCTGCCAACGTGCAGGAAGGCTCGCGTGAGAGTTACGCGGGTATCATCCTGCTCGGACTGATCTCTGCTCTGATCATGATTAGCGCAGCTGCGGTGCTGAAGCCGCAAGGGATCGAGGTAAATACGGCGACAGACATGGGCAAGGCGCTGGAGCCGCTATTCGGGAACGGAGCAACTATCATCTTCATGATCGGTCTGTGGGGCGCGGCATTTTCATCCTTAACGGGAAACGCGGCTATCGGCGGGGTGATGCTGGCAGATTCACTCGGTTTTGGCAGCCAATTGAGCAGCAAGTCGGTCCGCTACTTTATTATGGCCGTGATGGTGCTTGGGGGCATCGTTGCACTCGTGTTCGGGAAAGTCCCGGTGCAGCTGATCCTGGTCACACAGCCTGTCACGATCATCGTCGTCCCTTTGATCGGACTGGCCCTGTTTGCCCTGGCCAACGACAAGCAAATCATGGGTGACCTGAAAAATACGCCGATCAAGAACGTGATTACCGCATTGGCGCTCATTTTTCTCGTGATCCTCGCCGGAAAGACAGTGAAGGACCTGTTCTTTTAACAGTAAGGGGGTGGATCGGATGCATAATTCGATCAAGATTGGCGTAATTGGCCCTCCGGCCATTGTAGAGGTGATCCGTGAAACCCTCAGATCGTTTCCCAACTTTTCCCCGGTCATCCGGGCATCCAATCGGATCGGGGATGCCCCCGTCTTCGCTGCGGAAATCATGGGACAGGTGGAAGTCCTGCTTTTTTCCGGCTATTACCCGTACAAAATAGCGAAGGAACAGGTGTCTTTCACCGTCCCCGTACACTATATCCCGCTGACCGGAACCGGCCTCTACCGCTCTTTATTCCGCATGTACCGATCCGGCAAGATCGGGGGATTGTCCATCGACCTGCTGGCAAACCAAGCGGTGGAGAAGGTGTTGGCAGAGTTAGGCGTACCCGCTTCGGGCATGCACTACTACGACGGTGTTCCCTATCGCCTGGAGGACATGATCCAGTTCCACCTGCAAACGTATCAACAAGGAAAAAGCGCCGGAGCGCTGACTGGCGTGAAGGCAGTAGCGGATGAATTGACCCGCCGGAACGTCCCCAACGAGTGGGTAATCCCGACGGCCCAGGACATTTCTGTCTCTTTGGAACGCGCCTTGCTCTCGACCGAGAAACGGCGCAACAAGGAGTCGCAGATCGTCTTTGGCCTGATCCAGATTGATGATTACAACCAGCTGTTAGAGCGCAGCCATTCGGAACATGACGTTCAGAAAGTAAAGCTGGAAATTCATCGGCTGTTCTTGGACTACGCCGGCTGCCTGGATGGCCACCTGACCAGCCTCGGAGGGGACGAGTACATGTTTGTGACGACGCGGGGGATTTTTGAGCGGGAGACGAGGGGATACAAATTCATCCCGATTCTGATCGACGCGAAAAGGTCGCTGGGCGTTTCGCTAAGCATCGGCATCGGCTTCGGCCAGACGGCGAACGAAGCGGGCACGCATGCCAGATTGGCATTGCGCCAAGCGAAAGAATTTGGCGGCGACATCTGTTTTATCGTTCGCGAAGATCGCAGCGTCATCGGACCGGTAGAAATGGCCCATCCGATGGTGTACGAGCTGTCGGTGACAGACGAGGAGCTGCTCATGCGGGCGGAGAAAGCGGGGATGACTGCCTCTTACATGAGCAAGCTGATGGCCCAAGTCTCGCGCTTGGGAAAAATGGAGTACACTGCCCAGGAACTGGCCTCAATCCTCGGGGTCACGCTGCGCAGTTCCCATCGGATTCTGCTTCAGTGGCTCGACGCTGAACTGGTGGAGATCGTCGGTGTTGAGAAGATCTCATCCAAAGGTAGACCGCGCCAGGTATATCGGCTCAGCTTTGTCGACGAACTAGAAAAGGTCAGATAGGAGGGAGCATGTGAACAGGAAACTTGAACTTCAGATCGGGATGATCGGCCTGGACACGTCACATTGCGAAGCCTTCACAGAAATCATCCAGGATCACAGCCATCCCTATCACGTTCCAGGCGGGAGAGTAACGGTGGCCTATCCGGGCGGATCGCCTGATTTCCCCTTGAGCGCAACACGAGTCGGCACGATCACGCATGCGCTGCAAGAGAGGTTCGGAGTTCGCATCGCAGATTCGATCGCGGAGGTGGCGGAGCAAGCGGATGCCATACTGCTGACCTCGGTCGACGGCCGCATCCATCTGCAGCAGTTTGCTGCTGTCGCCTCTTTTGGCAAACCGGTGTTTATCGATAAGCCGTTGGCAGTCAGTTTCGCTGAAGCGCTGCGGATCTTTGAACTGGCGCGTCGGCATCGCGTACCGGTGATGAGTTGTTCGTCCCTTCGCTTTGCCGACGGGTTGGTCAATGCCATGCAGCGGCAGGAGAATGGCCCCATTACCGGTGCGTACTGTTTCGGTCCCATGCCGCTTCAGCCGGCACTCCCTGGGCTTTTTTGGTATGGAATCCACACGGTCGAAATGCTGTTTGCCGTCTTGGGAAAAGACTGCGTCAATGCAACTGCTGTGAGCAGCGAAGAGGGCGACGTGATCACGGGTCTTTGGGCAGATGGACGTTTGGGTGTCATCCGGGGCGACCGCACGTGGAACAAGGCATTTGGCGCTGTCATCCACCATCGGGATACGGTGCAGTTTATCGACGTGCAGGCCGACGTGAAGCCTTACTACGCCTGTCTCATCGAGCATGTCATGCGCTTTTTTCACAGCGGGCAATCTCCGGTGGACCGTATGGAGACACTGGCGATCATGCGTTTTATAGAAGCGGCAAACGAAAGCCGGCAGACGGGGCGGACCGTGATGCTTTAGTCATCACTAACTCTTCGCATGATGCCTTGGATCTTTTTGATCGGAAGGTTGCCGATGTTACCTTCGCTTTAACCATATATAGGAAAGAAAAGCGACAACGAACGGATTGGCTGTGACAAATAAATAAAATAAACCTGCCGAAACATCATGCAATGCCCAAAAGGTGGCTCCTAAATAAATCGTTGTATTGAATAAACCTAATAGAATGAGAGGACGCCATTCCTTGGATTTCAGCCAAGGATATTTTTTTCGTTGAAAAATTCTTTTTTCCCTCTCCCAAAACGCCGGGCGAACCAGCCTCAGCCCAACTATTTTTCATACCCTTGCGATTGATAGGATAATTTTAAACTGACCCAATTGACAAAATATTTCCCATGGTATAAACTTGTCTTTGTCATTATTAAACGACCATATAACGTCATGTCGCTTAATTGATTAGTTCGTTTGCGCCGTATTCTGCGGATATTCAGGAGGATAATTCATGGTCATACGCCTAGCTGCATTTGGTTCTTTCCATTTAATAAAACGGATTCTTCAATATCAAGAGACTCTGCCGCAAATAGAAATCATCCCATACATCTACTCCAAACCGGAAGAGAGCCCGCAGCTTGTAAAAGAGGCTGCCGATTGCGACGTCCTGTTTTTTACGGGTCCGGTTCCGTATTTCTTCGCCGAAGAAGAGATTGCCCAAAAAGGGCTGCCGGCTGTGTACATCCCATTTGACGAGTACATGTTCGTGCTCTCGTTATTCCATATTCGCTATCATCTGGACCAGCACTCCATGCGCCTCTCGATTGACCTGCCAAACGCAGATCATGCCATAAAAGTGTTTGAAGAGCTGAACATCGATCCGGCACCGGTTTATGTTTGCGACTACAGGCTGGGAATGCACGGGGAGGAGAGAGGGTTTGATACGAATGAACTGGTCAAATTTCATTTTGACCTGTGGCAATCAGGGAAAATTGACATCGTGTTGACCAGTATCCAAGCGGTTCATCTCGAGCTGCAAAAATTAGGGGTGAACTCCTTTCGCATGTTGTTCCCCGAAAAAAACATCAAGTACGCTCTCGAAGATGCGATGGCACGCGGGGAACTCATGATCAGCAAAAGCTCGCAAATCTGTGTGGGATTCGTCTCGATTGACCAGTTTGAAAACGACAGCAAGTCAGGGTTGGACTACGCTGATAAGGAGGTGATTTTAAAACTGCACCAGCTGTTGCTGGAGTTCGGGAAGAGCATCAATGCATCCATCCAGTATCTGGGCCAAAATCAATTTATTATCTACGGAACCAGGGGCAGCATCAATCACATCACCAATCACAGCAGCGAGATGCCGATATTGTCTGAGATCAAAACAAAGCTGGGCATCACTGTCAGCATGGGATTCGGCTACGGCCTGACGGCGAATGAAGCAGAGCAGAATGCGCAAATTGCGCTGTTTCACGCCAGGAAATCATCCGGATCCGCCTATATCGTCACCGAAAAGAAAGTGGTCATCGGCCCGCTGCAGGATGAACCGCAGAGCTTTTCGCTCAGAAGCGATGACCAGAAGCTGCTTGCTATCTCGGAAAAAACAGGCATCAGTGTCGCGACGATCAGTAAAATTTCCGAGTTTTACAAGTTGAAACGCTTTGCCAGTTTTACCGCAAATGAGCTGGCCGATTACCTGCAAGTCGGGCGCAGGAGCGGGGAGCGGACGATCAAGAAACTGTTGGAAGAAAATTATGCCCAGGTCACAGGGGAAGAACAGCCTTATCAAAAAGGCAGACCGCGTTCGCTGTACAAACTCACGTTTTAGATGCCAAAAATGACGGGGGGGAGTGGGAACATGGAACCACTGAACGGAACAGCCTTGGAAGAATATGTGATTCAACTAAGAAGAGACTTTCACAGAAACCCGGAACTGGGAGGTGAGGAAGAAAGGACCTCCGCGATCGTGCAACAGGAGCTCGCGAAGCTGGAGATTCCCTCTGAAGCCGGATTCGCGAAGACGGGGGTCCTCGGAGTCATTGAGGGTGAATCGCCAGGGCCCACTGTCGCCCTGCGCGCCGATATGGATGCCCTGCCTATCCACGAGCGGGCAAAACACGATTACATATCCGTCGTTCCGGGCAAGATGCATGCCTGCGGACACGACGCCCATACCGCTATGCTGCTTGGCGCAGCCCACTACATCATGGGCAGACGCAAGGAATTGAACGGAAGAGTCCTGCTTGTTTTTCAGCCTGCCGAAGAGGTTTCACCCATCGGCGGGGCGCAGCCGATGATGGAGCAGGGTGTTTTCGACAAATATGTACCGGATGTGATGTTTGCCCAGCATGTTTGGCCCAAACTGCCGGTGGGTCAATTTGGCGTCAAACCGGGTTACGTGATGGGGGCATCCGACAAATTCCAGATCACGATTACTGGCAGCGGCGGACACGCCAGTATGCCGCACCAGAGTGTAGACGTGATCATGGCGGTCAACCAGGTTATCAGCGGGATCCAGACGATCGTCAGCCGAAATGTTGATCCGCTGAAGCAAGCGGTGGTGACGATTGGCCTGGTCCAGTCCGGTTACCGGTACAATGTCATCGCCGATACGGCTTATCTGGAGGGGACGGTCCGAACCTTTGACCCGGCGGTGCGAGCGCAGATCGAAAAACGTTTAGGAGAAATCGTCGCCTATTCCTGCCAAGCCATGGGAGCAAAATCTGAGTTGACGTACACCCGCGGTTACCCGTGTACAGTTAATGACGAGAACACGGCCGCCTTCGTCAAGCGGACGATCATCGGCTTGCATGGATCCGAGAGTTGTCCTGACATCGAGCCCAGTTTGGCCGGCGAAGATTTTGCTAGATTTTTAGAAAAGTACAAGGGCGTCTACTATTGGCTTGGGGTAGGCGGAGACAAGGGGGATTTTCCCGCCTTGCACGACCCTGCTTTTGACCTCGATGAACGCGCCTTGAAAATCGGTTACACAACGATGGGCAACGTCGCACTCGCTTACTGCCAGCGCGTAGCGCAAGCACTGCCGCCGATCCGTTGACGCTGCGGGTGTCAGAGGGTTCGCGATCAATCAAATACATAAAAAGTGTACAGGGGGAAAAGCGATGAAAAGATTTGTCAGTACCTTGCTTGTTTTTTCAGTGGCAGCACTTGCGGGATGTGGAGTACCTGCACCTTCCGAACCAGGAAAAGAACAAAAATCTTCGGGAGGAGCCGCCCGGGAAATTACCGTTGCCGGTAACGGCGGTGTCATCGAGAAGACGATCCGCGACGAGATTGGCCCCAAGTTTACGGAGAAAACAGGAATCAAGGTCAATTACCTGGCCGGTCTGTCTGGTGAAATTTTATCAAAGGTAGAACTTCAGAAGAATGCGCCGCAAATTGATCTGACTTTGTATGTGCCGCTGGATGTTCAACGGGCATCGCAAAAAGGCCTGGCCGAAACGTTGGATGATACGATCATCCCTAATATTTCTCAGGTAGATGATCGCTACACTGCTTTTGAGAAAGTCGGGGTCCCCGTGTTTGGGTATGTAATCGCCCCTGCTTACAACACGAAATCGTTCGAGGCGAACGGCATCGCCCCGATCGCTTCCTGGAACGACTTGATCCGCCCGGAATACAAGGGCAAAACAGCCTATGCCGACATCACGAACGACAACGGATTTACGATTCTGTACAATCTGGCAACGGCAAATGGCGGCAGCCTGGACGATATGGAACCGGGTATCGCAAAAGCGAAGGAGCTGGCCGCTTACTCCGACACTTTTTATAAGAATTCGACCCAGATTAGACCGGCACTGCAGCAGGGGGCAGCCGACGTCACTGTGATGTCCAGTGCGGATATCGCTCAGGTAGCTGTTTCCGGCGTGCCGTTGAAACTCGTCATTCCCAAAGAGGGAGCTCCGATGCAGGCGATGAACGCAACGGTTGTAAAAAACACGCCGCGAAAGAGTGAAGCGGAGGAATTTCTCAATTACCTGCTGAGCGAAGAGGCTCAGCTCCAGGTTGCCGAAAGCGGTTTTTACTCCGTGTTGAAGGGAGCAAAAGTTCCGGAGAAATACGCATCTGTCACCAGCCTGAACGAGAGTGATCCCCTGTTTAAACCCGACTTTGCGAAGCTGTCCGAAATCCGCGCAGCGATGACGGACCGTTGGGCCAAAGAAGTGACGCCAGAGCTCGGGAAGAAGGTCAAACCGTAACATTCCTCGTTAAAAACGATTTGCGAAAGGGAGGTTCGTGTCATTTGGCTCCTACACATAATGAAACGGTCAGCATGCCAGATGTAGAGATTCGCGGGGCTTATAAAAAATTTGGTTCGAATGTAGTTCTCAACGGCATCGACCTCGATATCCAGCAAGGTGAGCTGCTCACGTTGCTGGGCCCTTCGGGGTGCGGCAAAACCACAACCTTAAACGTGATCGCAGGATTTCTCGATATCGATCAGGGCGAAGTCTACATCAAAGGAAAGAAGATGAACAAGGTGCCTCCCTATAAGCGGGATTTAGGCATGGTCTTTCAAACCTATTCGCTCTTTCCCCACATGACCGTCTATGAAAATCTCAATTTCGGACTTTCCCTGCACAAGGTAGAAAAAGCGGAGCGGAAGCGGCGGATCGCCTATGCCATGGAATTGGTTAAAATGGTTGGACTGGAAGGGCGCTACCCGCGAGAGATGTCGGGAGGACAGCGGCAGCGAGTCGCGATCGCACGCGCACTTGTCGTCCAGCCCAAATTGCTCCTCCTGGATGAGCCGCTGAGCAATCTCGATGCAAAATTGCGCCATGAACTGCGGATCGAAATCAAACGCCTGCAAAAAGAACTGGGCGTGACCACGATCTTCGTCACGCATGACCAAGAGGAAGCGCTCTCTCTATCTGATCGCATCGTCGTGATGAACAAGGGAAACATCGAGCAAATCGGCACTCCCGGCGAAATCTATCAGCATCCAAAAACGGAATTCGTCTTCCACTTTATTGGGAAATCAACTCGTATGGATGGGGTAGTCAAGTCCATCGATCGCCAGTCTATCCAAGTTCAAACCCAAACGGGCTTGCAAGTTTCAGCCGATCCCAACAACATCATGGGTGAAGACCGCCGCCTGCAGGCAGGGGATGAGGTAAAACTGTACATCCGACCGGAAAAAATCAGCCTGCACATGGCAGCAGATCAGCCGAGTCTTGACAACGCTCACAAGGGAATGATTACACAAATGAATTATTTGGGCTCGGCGTGGGAAGTCGAAGTTTCGCTATCAGGGGAGGCGATCCAGTCACTATGCCCCGCGGTTAATCCTGCGTGGTCGGTTGGAAGCGAGGTGTATGCGGGATGGCAATCGCCAGACATGATGTTGATCAAGAAGTGACGCCACTTGTGCAGCAGTCGCCCAATCTGGACGAGCAGCCTGCGCCGGCGCGCAGAAAGTGGCTCAAGCACCTGCCGGCCCTTCTGCTCCTGTCGCCACTGCTTCTGTTTATTGTCGGATTTTTCGTCGTCCCGATGCTGTATATCTTGTATTTAAGCTTTATCGACACAGATGGGTTGGATACAGCGGGTGCCGTTTACAGTTTGCAAAATTACATCCAGTTTTTTACAGATACATACTACTTGTCTTCGCTGTGGTTGACGATCAAAATCAGCCTGTATACGGTGGTCGTCTGCTTGTTGCTCGGTTATCCTGTCGCTTTGACGATGGCCAAATGTTCCCCTCGCATACGAGGTTACATCGCGCTTATTGTCGCTTCACCCTTGTTGGTCAGTATCATCGTGCGAAATTTTGGATGGTTTTTGCTGCTGCTGCCAAACGGAGTCGTCAACACGCTGCTCGTCTCCCTGGACCTCATCAGCTCTCCGATCAAGTTTCTCTTCTCACAGACAGGGGTTGTGATCGGGTTGTCCAATGCCTATTTGCCGTTTATGATCCTGTCGATCGCGACGAGCTTGTACAATATCGATCCATCGCTTGAAAAGGCCGGGGCGATCTTGGGTGCCGGGCCGATCCGTTCGTTTTTGTCGATTACGTTTCCCCTTACGCTGCCGGGGATTGTCTCGGGAACGGTCCTTGTCTTCAGCTTATCCATGAGCGCTTACGTCACGCCAGCCTTAATGGGCGGGGCAAACGTACCGATGCTGCCCGTGGTTGCCTATGACCAGATCCTCAACCTGCTTCGGTGGACGTACGGTTCGGCCATCTCTTACGTCCTGCTCGCTATCACAATGGTGCTTGTTACGATCTTTACCCGCTTGATGGAGACCGGACGTTTCAAGGAGGTGTTCCGTTAAATGCGAGTGCTGGGAAAATTGAGATTGTTGGTAACCGTTCTATCCTTGCTCTACATCCTGATCCCGATACTCGTCACGATTCCGGCCTCTTTTACTGCGGAGAGTTATCCGAGTTTTCCGCCTAAGGGATTTTCGCTGGAGTGGTATGTCAAGCTGCTTGACCGGCCTGAATTTATCAGCGCTTTTTGGGTGAGTGTCAAATTCGGCTTGTTGACGGCGCTCTTCTCTGTGGTGTTAGGGACATTGGCTTCTGTTGCGCTGGCCAAATACGAGCTGCCCGGAAAGTCGTACCTGATCTCATTTCTGACCGCGCCGCTGACGGTACCGCAGATCGTACTTGGCGTAGCCCTGTTGATCTACCTCACACCTGTGGCGCTGGCCGGGACGTCTACGGGCTTGTTAATCGCTCACATTACGATTAGCGTTCCTTACGTCATGCGGTTTGTCCTGACCGGATTGAGCGGCTTTGATTACACGCTGGAGCGAGCGGGCATGATCCTCGGCGCCAATCCGCTGCAAGTATTTTGGCGGATCACCATGCCGCTGATCCGGCCGGCGATCCTGTCCGGTGCGCTGTTTTCCTTTTTGACCTCGTTTGACAATGTGACGGTATCGCTGTTTATGGTCTCGACGGGGATGCGCACCTTGCCGATCGAACTTTTCTCGCACATGCAAGACGCGTATGATCCACTCGTGGCTTCCGTATCCAGCGTAGTGATTTTTATCTCGGTCATCATCATACTCATCCTGGAGAAAATCCACGGGGTAGGGCGTTTGTTTGGCAGCTCGCAGTAATAAAGCGGGTAACGCAAGGAACATCGCATACAACCAAAACAAAGCATAGAGCAAAAAGAGGTGGTAGACATGTCGAATCACTCAGATAACCTTAGCATCGCCCTCACTGGTGACAGCATTATTGCCCGCCGCATCTCTGTCTACAACGACGAGCCGACAAAAAAGCTGGTCCGGCTGATCAAAGAATCGGACGTGGCGTTTACCAATTTGGAAGTTCTGCCCAACGATTTTATCGGCCACCCGGCAGCCCGCAGTGACGGAGCTCACTTTGCAGCCCACTCTTGGGTGCTCGATGAGCTCATGGACATGGGATTTGGGCTGTATTCCTGTGCCAATAACCATGCGCTGGATTACGGCGTGGAGGGCCTGCTTACGACAATCGGCGAACTGGAGCGCAGAAAATTGGCGTATGCAGGGGTAGGAAGGAGTCTCACGGAAGCCCGCATGCCAGTGTACTACGATACCGACGCAGGCACGATTGCCATGCTGTCCTGCGCCTCTACCTTTTTTGAAGAACAGTCTGCGGGAGAGCAGCGACCTGATGTCCAAGGCCGTCCGGGAATCAATCCGCTGCGTTTCGAGACCATTTATGAGGTCACAGCAGACCAGCTGGAAGTCTTAAAAAAGATCGCGCTGGACTTAGGGCTGGAAAGCCAGCGTCAGGAGTTCGTCCGGCTTGGATTTGCCTCGGATCCGCAGGACCCTGCTATCCTGCCGCTGTCCGATACGAATCTGCGCGTAGCGGGCACGCTAAATGCCAACTTCCGCGCCGCTGATACCCCCGCCATCAGAACGGAGCCCAACAAACAGGATCAGGAAGAAATTTGCAAATGGGTCAGGGAAGCCAAGTCGAGAGCGGACATCGTGATCGTCAGCCTGCACGCGCACGAACAGGGCAAGACGAGGGAGCATCCGGCCGAATTTATTCGCAGCTTTGCCCGCCGGATCGTCGATGAGGGGGCAGACATCGTCGTGGGACACGGTCCGCACTTGCTCCGCGGCATGGAGATGTACAGCGGGAGGCCGATCTTCTACAGTCTGGGCAATTTCATCGGCCAAAATGAGCTGGTTTACAAGCTTCCCAACGATTCGTACAAGCGGTTCAACATCGATCCGACTCTGACGCCGAGTGAAGTATTCCGGCTGCGCAGCCAGGACGGGAAGAAAGGGTTTCCCGGAGACAAGCTCTACTGGCAGACTGTGATGCCGATCTGCCGCTTTCAGGCGGGGAAACTGCGTGAAATCAAGATTGTGCCGGTCGCATTGACGAAGGGAGATGCACCCTACAAACGAGGCAGACCCTATGCGGCCATGGGCACCCAGGCAGAGGATATTATCGGCAAATTCGGCCAACTCTCCATGGAGTACGGGATTGAGATTGACCAAGAGGGAAACGTAAAACTATAAACGCACAGAAAAAGCCGGTATCGAGAGCATAGATACCGGCTTTCCCATGTTTTTAGTTGACGAGGCGGACAATTCGCTTTTTCTTCCACGAGAAGCGGTAGTACGCATACTGCAGGGCAAAACTGACGATGAAAGCCGCTGGATACCCCATCCAGATCCCCTTGATGCCAAGGCTGCTGTAATGGGAGAGGAGGTAGGCGACAGGAACTTCTACGCCCCAAATCGCGATAACTCCAAACAACATCGGCCACAGCACAGTGCCGCTCGCCCGCATGGTAGCGGCCATGATTTGGGCATGGCCAAAAATCAAGTAACTCCACAGCGTGATCATAAGCAGGCTGTGTGCGATGCCAAGCGTATTTTCACTCGTCAGGAACAGGGATAGAATCCCTTTTGAGAACACGTAGACCAGCAGGACAAAGATGCCGCCGATGATATAGTTGAGCACGACACCTGAGCGGATCACTTGCTTGAGCCTGTCAAGCTGACCTGCCCCGATGGATTGCGCGGCAAAGACGGAGACCGTGATACTGAGGCTGATCGCCGGCATCTGCACGTAACTGGCCACCTGGTTTACCGCCCCGTATGCCGCCGTCGCATCGGAGCCGTAGCTGTTGACAAAAGAGATCACGGCGATTTCCGACAGGGATACGAGGATCATGCTGACACTGGATGGGATGCCGAGACGAAGCAGCAGCTTTAATAATCCTCCATCCATTTTCAGATGTCTCCAGACGGAGGCATCGAATTGCAGCGTATGCTTCACCTTGCGCAGGTAGATCAGCATCAGCACGAAGGTGATTACGTTTGAAAACACGGATGCGTACGCCGCCCCGTAGACACCCAGCTTCGGCAGACCCAACCAGCCAAAGATCAGCAGCGGCAAAAACGCGATATTGAGCACCGTGCTGACAACAAGCGTGTAAAACGGGGTCTTGGAATCGCCTGTACCGCGCAAAAATGTGGTGTAGACCAAATACAAAAACATGACCGGCAAGGACCAGAACAAGATGCGCGCATAGTGGACGCTGACGTCAATGATGTTATCAGGCGTTCCAATCAGGCGGAGCACATCCCAGGTGAAAATGCCGCCGACGATGGCCAGAAAGAGTCCAATCAAAAAGGTAAACGTAAGCGTCGTTCCGATTATCTCTTTCAAACGTTCCTGATTGCCCGCCCCATACGCCTGGCCGATTAGGATCGAACTGCCGGAACCGATGCCGATCGCAAAGGAAACGAGCAGAAAGAAAAGCGGGAAGAAGGCTGATAAGGCCGCCAAGGCATCTACGCCAAGCGAGCGGCCGACAAAGATGCTCCCGACCAGTTGCCCGATCGATTGCAGGGCATTGCTGAGCAGCAAGGGGATCAAAAACAGCAGCATCGTCCGCCACATGGGCCGGCTGCCTAATCGCTCACTCTGCGAATTCACGCCATCATTGTTTATCTGTTTGGATGAGTTCAAATTCCATTTCTCCTTTTCAAGCGAATGCCTTTAGCAGGGTGTTCGTCAAATAGGTTACATTTTCACAAAACAAACACATCCCCTTTTTGTCTAGATCACAATAGACATTTTACTGTTTGGTCTAACAAAATTCAAGTTTTTCTTTGCGCGTTAGACAGTCGACACAACCCCCTGTCAATTATGACGGAGGAAGTAGGCAATAGGTTTCCAAAAACTGTATCAAAAATAAACAAGCAACTGTATTTCTTTCCTGTATGCTTCAGATGGTTGCTTCTGTTGCGGCGGTTGTTTTATCATTTTCAGGTAGTCAGTTCGATGAAGCGGTCCTTTTTGCGGCAGCACATTTGATATCAAAGGACGGATCAAAAAATGAACGTTCAGTTGAACCATCGGATCATTAAGTCACTGTGCGGCCACACTTCCGATCAAAGAGGCAAGACACACTACAGAGCAGGAAAGGTAACCCTCACGTACTTTGATCCAGACATGAATGTCTATGAAGCCGCGGTCAAGGGCGCCAGTGTCAGCTATGAGGTTCGCATCGAAATCCATCGCAGCGGGGAAGTGGAGGCGGAGTGCACCTGCCCGGCTCTTCATTCATATGACAATTACTGCCAGCATATCGCCGCGGTGCTGCACTGTCTTCTTGACAGGCAGCACAGTGACAGCTTGCCGCCGATACGTACCGTTCCCTCAAAGCTTGGCGTAAGCGGTGATGCCTTGGCAGGGGACAGGCAGCTGACCGCCAACGTGCTGGGACTGTTCAATGAACGGCCGCAGCGCCCCGGCAGCAGCCGCAGCCGCTTTGACACGAGGGCACTCCTCGATGTGGAGTTTACGCTCAGCCCTTATCCCTACGGCCATGGAAAGTATATGTTTGGCGTCGAGATAAAGACCGGACCCAAACGTTTGTACATCGTAAAGAACATCCGGGAGTTTCTCGAACGGATCGACCGGCGGGAGTCCGTCGTATTTTCCCGGCATTTTACTTATGATCCTGGGCTGCACTGCTTTCAAAGCGAAAATGATGCCCTTATCCGGCAGTTCATCCAAATCTGCCGCTACGAAAAGATGTACATGGAAACATCTAACACCTACCCCGTTCAGACAAAAAATAGGGGGGAGCAGCGAATTCTCCCAATCCCCCCTTTTGCATGGGAAAAGCTTCTGCCCTTGCTCACTGCAGCTCCGGCGGTACGGCTGGTCCAGGGGGAGAGTGTCTTCGAAGGAATCCGTCTATCCGACGAACCGGTTCCGCTCCACTTTGCATTTGACGAAGCCCAGGCGACCGGCTATCGATTAGACGTCCAAGGCCTGGAGCAGCTTACAGTGATGGAGTCGTACGGTATGGTGCTGATCGACGGGAAGCTGGTAAAGCTGCCAGTCGATCAGTGCAAGCGCCTCTCAGAGCTGAAGCGCATGCTGGAGGCGTATCGCACCAATCACGTTCTGGTTGCACCGGAGCAAATGGAACCTTTTATGGTGAATGTCATTCCCGGCCTGATGAAGCTGGGCCGGGTCAGCATCGCCCGGAGTGTTTCTGAGCGTGTCGTGCAAACACAGCTGAAGGCCAGGCTGTATCTGGACCGGGTGAAGGACCGGCTGCTTGCCGGGCTGGAGTTTCAGTACGGTGATATCGTCATCAATCCGCTGGAGGGGGACGAGCAGAAGCGGGGTACCGACCGGATTCTGCTGCGGGACGGGGATCAGGAGCGCAGAATCCTGGAGCTGATGGAGCAAAGCGCTTTTACCCAAACGGAGAGCGGATACTTCCTGAATGACGAGGAAGCAGAGTACGATTTTCTCTATCATATCGTCCCGCAGTTGGAGAAATGGGTAAAAGTGTACGCTACCTCGTCAGTGAAAGCCAGACTTCACACGGGACATGCCCCAGTCAAGGTGAGAGCGAACGTGGATGAGCGGACCAACTGGCTGGAATTGCGGTTCGATCTGGACGGGATTCCCGAGTCCCACATCCGCAGCTTGCTGAAGTCGCTCGAAGAGAAGCGCAGATACTACCGTCTGCCCAACGGGGCGCTGCTTCCCCTGGAGAGTCAGCCTTTTCAGGAGATCAGCCGCTTTATGGGAGATCTGGGCATCCGGGCAGGGGACGTAAAGGGAGCGGAGATCCGCCTTCCGGCTGCCCGCGCGCTTCATTTCATTGATACGAAGAGACAGGGAACCGGTGTAGAGCTGGGGAAAGCGCTGCGCCGTCTGCTGGAACATATGAGGAATCCGGATCATCTGGAATTTGCCCTGCCCGATCAGCTTGCTCCTGTGCTTCGCGATTACCAGAAGTACGGCTTCCAGTGGATGAAGACGCTGGCCCGCTACCGTTTTGGCGGCATTTTGGCTGACGATATGGGCCTGGGCAAGACGCTGCAGAGCATTGCCTTTATCGTCTCCGTGCTGCCCGAGATCAGAGAGCGGAAACAGCCCGTGCTGGTCGTCTCGCCCGCTTCCGTCACGTACAACTGGCGCAATGAACTGAAGAAATTCGCCCCGCAGATTCGGGCGGTCATCGCCGACGGCAGCAGAGCGGAACGCATCCATGCTTTGCAGGATGAGTTTCCGGCCGATGTCATCATCACCTCCTATCCGCTGCTGCGCAGGGACATCCAGCTGTACGCCAAGCGATCATTCCACACGCTGATCCTGGATGAGGCCCAGGCTTTCAAGAACCATGCCACGCAGACCGCGCAGGCAGTAAAAATGCTGCAGGCCGAGAACCGCTTTGCCCTTACCGGAACTCCGGTAGAGAACGCCCTGGAGGAGCTCTGGTCCATCTTTGACGCCGTGTTCCCTGATTTGTTCGGGGGCAGAAAAGCATTTCATAACTTGTCCCGGGAGGCCGTAGCAGGGCGCGTCCGTCCGTTTCTCTTACGACGGTTGAAGACCGAAGTAGCAGGGGAGCTGCCGGATAAGATCGAGTCTTTACAGGCCTCAGAGCTGCTTCCCGACCAGAAAAAACTCTACGTGGCTTATCTGGCAAAGCTTCAGCAGGAAACACTCAAGCACTTGAATGAAGACAGCTTTCAGGAAAACCGGATCAAAATACTGGCCGGCCTGACCCGGCTCCGGCAGTTGTGCTGCCACCCTGCCCTGTTTGTTGAAGGATATACAGGCGGCTCGGCCAAGTTTGAACAGTTGCTGGATATTCTGGAGGACTGCCGAAGCGCAGGGAAGCGTCCATTGGTGTTCTCGCAATTTACCGAAATGCTGGGTCTGATCAAGCGGGAGCTGGGCTATCGGGGAGTTCCGTTTTTCTACCTGGACGGCAGTACTCCTTCCTCTGAACGGGTAGAGATGTGCAACCGGTTCAACGAAGGCGAACGGGAATTGTTTCTGATTTCCTTAAAGGCCGGAGGCACGGGACTCAACCTGACGGGAGCGGACACGGTCATCCTCTACGATCTCTGGTGGAACCCCGCCGTGGAGGATCAGGCGGTGGACCGTGCTCATCGCATCGGACAGAAGAACGTCGTGCAAGTGATCCGCCTCGTCGCCCAGGATACGGTAGAAGAGAAGATGTACGATCTTCAGCAAAAAAAGCGGAATCTGATCGAGGAAGTGATCCAACCAGGCCGCGAAGCATTGTCCGCATTGACGGAGCAGGAAATCCGGGAGATTCTGATGATCGGGTAAATGACGACTTGACCTGTAGATTTGCCAGCAAGATAGCCAGCTAGCCTGCTGCCAACCACGATCTTCTTGACCAGGGGAAGATCGTGGTTGTTTTTAGGTGTGACCGATCAAATTCCTGATTTGGCGGATGCGGCAAGGAAAAATTCTACACACAGATTTTACGATTATGATAAGATGAAGTCAGAATTTTCCGATATAAAAAGATTGGAGGTTGGCCAGTGATGCCCAGAAGCTTCCAGGCAAGGGACGCAGGTCTGATCCCCTTCCGGCAGGGAGACCCGCTTTTCGAGACCGAACGATTAGCTCATTACGATGAAATGCCGTTCCTCGGAGGCGGGATGAAGGAAGAAGATATCGGTCTTATGGATTTCTTAAAACCGGACAAAGACGAATTCAAGGCACTAAGCAAGGGGTTGCAATTTTTGAAATACTCCGAAGAAGAAGCGCAGGAACTTTACAATCTTATCGGCGGGACGATCAAGCTGGTGTCGAGTGTCGTTACTGTTGTCGGGATCGTCAGCTCCGTCGCGGAACTGGCGAAGCAGTTCGGCTTGTTCGGGTCGAAGGAAAAGACAACCCAGGAGAGGCTGCAGGAGCTCGGCGAGCGAATCGAGCAGATCTACGGCTATCTGGCACAGGCGAACCGACGAGGGCTTTATCAGGAATCGCTCGCCTGGCGCATCGCGTATGAAGGGGCGCGGGCCGAGCAATGGAACGTCAGGCTCTCGAGATCTCCAGCCAATCTGGAGGCGCTTAAGCGGCGAGCGGGCGAACTGGATAATGCCATAAGGGCAATGCTGGCGAAGGGAAATGCCGAGATCGCCTTCCAACGTGCGGCCTACGGCTACAAGAAGAATACCAATCACTGGATCGATGCGGTCAAAGGATCGGTCATGGCTCGCGCTGACGGCGGTACATTGCCAAACTACAGCAATCCGAATCAGGAGCTCCAGACCAGCATTTGGGATGCCGGGCACTATATCGACGTACTGTTCTTAGCGCTCCGGGAACGGCTGATCCTGACCACGGCACTGGAGCCTGCCTTTCGCTCGACTGGCTACGATCGCCCGGCACTCCTTGACATCGCTAATGGATTACGTTCATTCATTGCAGCGTGGCGAGCTGCGCTGCTGGTTGCGAATCCTGCCGCAGGGATCAACGGCGGGAAGGCGCTCTATAATCCGTTCACCCAACCGGACACAGCTGCCGACGGCATTCTCATCGGCGCTGTCGATCCGGTCACGGGGATCTCGTCTATCCAGACATTTGGCGGCTTTAAGATCGAATACTCCAGGACCAGTTTACCATGGGCGGCATGGGGCGGTATTTGGGACACGTCGCGAGCCGTTGAACCCGACAAAGCCCTTACTGCGGCCATGAGCGCGCATGCGGCTTTGGTCGACAACGTGATCCGCGCCTGCGGCATCAATTCACTTGCCAGGCTGGAATCACAGTTCAGAATTGCAGCCTCGCCACCGACGGAATCCCAATTCGTCAGGCTCCCAGATGCCCGCTTCCGTTTTGCCGGGCTCCCTGACGCCGTGCTGACCGGTACCCCTGAGACGATCGATCTCGGCAATCTCAAAGATTTCGCAACAGACCCGAACAAGACTTATCCTGCCGTGCGCTACCGGCGCGAAATGGAGAAGACTTTCCGGTTCCGAATGGCCCGCCGAACCGAGATGTCCCGGATCCAGCTCGGTTATCGCTTGAGGATTGCCGACCTGGACTTGGTGTTGTGTCCCTTCTCGGCGCGACCGCCTGAAGGAGCCCCATCAGTGCCGTTTCCGAGTACGCCGATCGAAGTGGAGCACCGTTTTGATACGAAGGTCTATGATTGCTGTCAAATCCGCCACTTTAGCGCCAGTGACGAAGATCGCTTCGAGAGGGATGGTGAAGACGGTGAACGGATCTTCCACAATATACGGACCGGCCGCGGTTGTATTCGGATCTCCGTTCAATTCGAACCGCTCGCTGGCGGCGCCGGCGATGCCCATGCAGGGGAAGCAATCGTGAAGATCCGCAATCTCGAACCGAACGCCTTTCCAGATGCATTCATTCTAAATGCAACCGTTTTTGAAACGATCATCGGATTTGACGGCGAACCTTTCGAGTCCGTAGCCGACTCGATGACGATCCATATGACTCCGAGTTATTTGATCGTCGGGCAGGACTTCCTCGATGACCATTGGAAGGCGCTGCTGCGGATGATTCAGACGATCAACGGCATCGACGACAAGTTTTCCCTGAAGGACTTGGTGCCCGATACGTTCGAACCGGACCCCCATCCAGCCTGGAACCGCCGGGCGTTGGAGATCGAGAACGGCGTTGCCTTTATCCAGGAAGCAATGCGCATAAAGCCGGAATTGGTTGCCGAGGAGATCAGGTACTTCCGTCCGCCGCTGATCCGCTGACGGAAGTGTACGCTTGACGAAATAGGCTGCGAGCAAGTAAGCGATGAAAGAAGGGTTCGGTTGATGGGATATGAACTGGACTGGCGGGAAAGACCGATGCTATCGCCTCTGGGCGGATTTCTGATTCAGAGCCGGGCAGGCAAATCCGGCAACTTCGAAGTCGTGATCGCTTGGCCTTCCGGCGGACTCGCGCATTTCTGGCGCGAAAACGATCATTCCGCATTTCGCTGGCATGGTCCGACATTCTTCGGCCGCGGCGATTATGTCGGCGCAACGGTCATCGAATCCGATTTTCGCGCCTTCTCCGGTCGGCTTGGCAATCTGGAAGTGCTGGCCACCCGTTCCGACGGGACGGTGGATCATTATTGGCGCGAGAATGGCGGGCAATACGTGTGGAACGGACCCTATCGGGTGTTCGATGGTGCCGGAGGCAATCCAAGTATGGCCTATACCGGCGCTGTGAATCTGGGAGGCACACAGCACGGGGGGAGCAGCTTCTACGCGGTGGCGCCGAATCGATATGCCGGTTTCGCCTACTGGCAGCGCCGCAATAGCGAGACAGGCCGCATCGAGTGGTTGGACTTGGGCGGAACAGGCTCCGTCAAGCTGGATGGAATCGGATTCGTCATGACGACGATCGGTGCCGCCAGCGCGAGTGCCGGGTATAAGTATACGGGTCCGGGGGGCAATCACATCGTAGCTGGTGTAGCCTCCCATCTTGGATGGCTGTGTCTCTACGTCAACGGTGTGGACAGCGCATCGGTGAAACTCCGCGGCTGGATCGATCAAACGGTAATCGGGCGTGATATATTTCCGGAAGTGGCAGGGGAATTCGTTGGGCGTCCATGTCTGATACAAGGAGATTACGGATATAGAGAGCCAAGCAACCGCCCTTTTGACTACGGCCATTACGGAAACCTGGAACTCGTGGTCCCCAGCAACCGCGGCGGCATTCTCCACTTCTGGAGAGATTGCGGTGCGCCATACTATATTCCCAAACCGATTCATGAGAAATGGTCGGGGCCGGTCCGAATCCCCGGTGATCGGTATGACGAGGTCTCGCTGATCCAGAGCAACTTCTCTTCGACGAATCATGGCAACCTGGAGATGATTGCGCGGCAGCGTAATCAGCACGGATTCGATTTCTTTTGGCGTGATGAGAAAATGACATGGCATGGACCGAATCGTATACAAGGCCCAGGCAAACCATAGACCGGTCGTTGATCTCGAATCCGGGAGTAAGGGATGCCCGCTTCGCTGATACAATCTGCATACGGTTGTCCTTCAAGGGGTACCGCCAACAAAGGTGAAAAAGTTGGCGGTACCCCTACATATAAATATATGGGCTCAAAAAATTGCCGACAGTTATACCTGCCATGTAAACGCCCGCAATAGGCTACTGGTTTATGCTGCCGCCTCTTTTTCGAAAAGCTCGGAGCAATAGGCTTACAGCTAACGAGGGGGAATAAGATGGAGAATATTCGTTTGTATTATATCGATCGCTTAAGGGTCCTTTTGACGATTCTGGTTGTCTTTCACCATACGTCCATTACATATGGGGGAGAGGGGAGCTGGTATTACGTTGAGGCGGTTGGCGGCGATCTGACGGCGACCAAAGCGTTGCTGAGTTTATTTACGGGAGTGAACCAGGCCTTTTTTATGGGATTTTTCTTTATGATTTCGGGCTATTTTACGCCTGGCGCATACGACAGAAAGGGACCGGCGCGATTTTTGACAGATCGATTCATCCGTCTCGGTATTCCACTTTTTATTTATGTGGCGGTGATCGGTCCTGGGTTGGTTTATGCGCTGAATTTTGCAGATACAACACCATTTTGGTCTTTTTACAAGAAATGGGTATTGACGTTTAAGCTAATCAACTTTGGTCCGCTATGGTTTGCGGAGGCGCTGCTTTATTTTGCCATCATCTATGTCGGTTATCGCTGGTATAGAAAAAAGAGCAACGCGTACACAGAAATACGCAAGGTCCCGAGTCATACAGAGATCCTGATAGCCGCAGTTGCGGTTGGGATTGCTGCATTCATCATTCGACTTGTTTTTCCTGTCGGGACCGAAGTCCTCGGTTTGCAGATCGGTTATTTCTCAGCCTACATTCTATTGTTCGCGGTCGGAGTCATCGCATACCGGAATAAATGGCTGGAGCAGCTTTCGGCCCGTATGGCGCGAAGGTGGCTATGGGTGACTCTGGCCGTTCTGCCTGCATTGCCGATGGGGGTGCTTTTCGGTGCGGGAGAACTGAATGGCGGAGTCAATTTGACAGCATTCATCTATGCATTGTGGGAACCTTTTATCGCGTTTGGCATCATCATGGGGCTGCTTGTTTGGTTCAGGGAGCGGTTCAATCGGGCAAGCCGGTTGTCCCAGTGGCTGTCCGACCACGCTTTTACGGTATACATCATTCACCCGCCGATCGTGGTGGGAATTAGTCTGTTAATGAAAGAAGTCGAAAGTCCGGCAGGGTTGAAGTTTTTTATAGTCGGTCTGCTGGCGACGATATCCTGTTTTGCGGTTTCTGCTTTGATTCGCATCATACCAGGGACAAGACGCGTGTTATAATCATTTACATTTCGATATCTTGCTATTACATTCGCAATCAAGTACACAGAGCCCCTGCCAGGGGTATAC
The DNA here is from genome assembly GCF_046036945.1 of Brevibacillus sp. B_LB10_24. Classification (NCBI taxonomy): domain Bacteria; kingdom Bacillati; phylum Bacillota; class Bacilli; order Caryophanales; family Paenibacillaceae; genus Brevibacillus; species Brevibacillus sp. B_LB10_24. The sequence continues at coordinate 57,020 of NZ_JBJQOQ010000023.1, forward strand.
TGGGGATGAACCGAATTTCAACGTTCAACTCATCAGTAAACAGAGGTGTCACAAGATGGAAGCAAAATGGAATCCGGCGATTTACGGGACGCCGTTGGACCGCGATTATGGGAACGTAAACATTGCTGCAGTCGAAGGGAGCAAGCTGTATGCCTGACCGCCTGTCTGAACGCATTGCCGCCCTGGACTGGGATTCGCTGCAACAGGCGCTGGACGAGCAGGGATATGCCGCCATTCCGGCTTTATTAGATACTGATCAATGCAGGGAAATCATCGGCACCTACGAGGAAGAAGCGCTTTTTCGGAGCACCATCGATATGGCCAGGTACCGGTTCGGCGCAGGAGAATACAAGTACTACAAAGCACCCTTGCCGGATATCGTGCAGCAGCTGCGCGAAGGCTTCTATCCCGATCTTGCGAAAACGGCAAATCGTTGGCGCGAGCGGCTTGGGCAAGATGCCATGTATCCCGCTGGACTGCCGGACTTTCTCGACCGCTGCCACGAGCAGGGGCAATTGCGTCCAACGCCGCTGATTTTGAAATACGAAGCGGGCGGGTACAATTGTCTGCATCAGGATCTGTACGGCGAGGTCTTCTTTCCATTTCAGGTCGTATTCGCCTTGAATCAACGGGAGACGGATTACACTGGCGGAGAGTTTTTGCTTGTGGAACAGCGTCCGAGGGCACAAAGCAGGGGTCATGTGATAAACTTGGAACAAGGCGCAGGCCTTATCTTTCCAACCAACCACCGTCCGGTACTGGGGTCGCGCGGTTACTACAAGACCACGCTTCGACACGGAGTCAGCACGATTACATCGGGAACGAGATACAGTTTGGGGATTATTTTTCACGATGCGCAGTGACAGCGTTTGAGGATGGGCGTGAGATCACATACCGGACAGGCAAAGGCGAGGGAGCAGCATGAATAGCGAGTTATTTTACAAGCAGCCCAAGACGCTTCTGAATAAAGGTACAGGATTTCTTTCGGATTACAGCCATTCCCTGAATCCCTATACAGGCTGTTCCTTCGGCTGTTCGTACTGCTATGTGCGGCAAATGCCGGTATCCACTTTTCGCCAGCGGGAATGGGGGACGTGGGTCGACATCAAGCAGGAAGCAGCTGAACTGCTGCGCAAAGAACTACGCAGAGCCAAGGTAAAAGGCAGGGTCACAATTTTTATGTCCTCCAGTACAGACCCTTATCAGCCGATTGAGCATCAAGAGAAGGTGACCAGATCTTTGCTCGAGGTCATGGCAGAAGATCCGCCCGACTTACTGTTAGTTCAGACCCGGAGCCCGCTCGTCCGCAGAGATATTGACCTGCTGCAGCTCCTTGGAGATAAAGTTCGCGTCAGCATGACTGTAGAGACGGACCTGGACGAGATCCGCAAGCGATTTACCCCGAATGCGCCGCCCATTGCGGCAAGGTTGCAGACGCTTCAACTGCTCGCTGATGCAGGCATCGCTACGCAGGCTGCCATCGCACCGGTATTGCCGAGCAGTGAAGCATTTCCAGACAAGCTGCGGCCGCTGGTCGATCGCGTCTGTGTGGATGATTATTTTATGGGGGACGGCAGCGGCGGCAAGCGCACGCGCAATCTGGGGATCCGCTCCCTGTACGAAGAGTGGGGCTTGGAAGAATGGTATGATCCTTTTGCCTATCAGATCGTGTACGACAGGCTGAAACGCGTTTTTCCCGAGGAGCAGATCTATGTTAGCCGGCAGGGTTTCGCACCATAGCGAACTTTCTAGCCAGCTTTTGTTGTAGCAAAGGTTTGATTTGACTATTTTTCACAGATCGTGTAAAGTTGCAGGTAATACGAAGAACGGAAGGGTGAAACGACTACGATGAAGTGCTAATCCTATTTACGCAAGCCAACCATTGAAGGCATTTTTTAGCAGATGAACGTCTCTGCTTTCTTCTTGATGCCTTCGATCAGCGCTTCGGAATAGGATTGGATTTCTGTAGTTGAACCCAAAAGGAGCAGTCTCTTTTTGGCGTTCACCTATACTTATGCCTCCTATTCTGAATGCAGATAGGGGGCAATTTTATTGCCCCTGTAATTGGTAAAAATAGGGGTGATCCGTATGATGTTAGTAGAAGCGCGCAACATCAAGCACTATGTAAAGGACCGTCTGTTGCTGAATATCGATCAATTGCAGATTCATAAACATGACCGGATCGGATTGGTTGGCCGCAATGGCAGCGGAAAAACGACGTTGTTAAACGTATTGGCCGGAACGTTATCTCCGGATAACGGGACAGTGGTCCGCCATGCTCAATGTGAGCTATTGCCCCAGCTAAAACGAACGGATACGACAAAAAGCGGCGGAGAAGTGACCCAGGCCTACATCAATGAGGCCATCGTCAAGGCGCCGGAAATCTTATTTGCAGACGAACCGACCACCAATCTCGATACGGAGCATATCGAATGGCTGGAAAAGAAACTGGACCAGTGGAAAGGGGCATTCGTCGTCGTATCTCATGACCGGGCCTTTCTGGATGCCCTCTGCACCACGATATGGGAGGTCAGTGAAGGCCAGGTCAAAGAGTATAAGGGCAGCTACAGCGATTACGCAGCCCAAAAAGAGCTGGAGCATCGTCAAAGGTTAGCAGCTTATGAAAAATATGAACTGAAGAAAAAACAGTTGGAAGATGCATTGGAATTAAAGGAGAGAAAAGCCGACAAAGCGACAAAGGCTCCAAAACAGGTAAGCAGATCGGAATCCAAAATAACGGGTGCCAAGCCGTACTTTGCCAAAAAACAAAAGAAGCTGCAAAAAACGGCAAAGGCCATTGAAACGAGATTAGAAAAGCTGGAAAAAGTGGAGAAACCGAAAGAAATCCCCGCAATTAAAATGAATTTGTCCAATAAAGACGCGTTTAAAGACCGCATCATTCTCCGCGTGCAAGATGTTTCTGGTGCCATTGGCGAACGAGTACTTTGGAACAAAACGAGTTTTCATGTGCGCGGCGGCGATAAACTGGCGATTATCGGCCCGAATGGAAGCGGAAAAACCACGCTTGTGAAAAAGGTCATCGATCAAGAAGAAGGTATCGCGATCTCTCCGGCCGTGAAAATGGGTTACTTTAGCCAAAACGTAAACATAGTGGATGTTGAAAAGTCGATTTTGGAAAATGTCAGCTCCACTTCCAAACAGGATGAAACAACCATTCGAACGGTCCTTGCAAGACTGCATTTCTTTCGGGACGATGTATATAAGCTGGCTGGGGTTTTGAGCGGGGGAGAACGGGTAAAAGTAGCACTTGCGAAAATCTTTTTGAGTGACAGCAATACGCTCATTTTGGATGAACCGACGAATTTTCTTGATATTGAAGCTGCTAGCGCTTTGGAATCGCTCTTGAAAGAGTACGAAGGAACCGTGATCTTCGTCTCCCATGACCGCCGACTCATCGAAAATGTCGCTACACGGATCTTGGCCATTCGCAATAGAGAGGTTGGGCTTTTCGAAGGAACCTATGCCCAATATAAACAGGATGAACCTCAAAAAAACCGAAATACAACCGAAGATAAACGGCTCGTGCTCGAAACGAGAATCACAGAAGTTCTCAGTCGATTAAGTATCGAACCAAGTGAAGAACTGGAAAAGGAGTTTCAATTCCTTTTAGAAGAAAAACGGAAACTGAACACGTCTGGATAGGTTAACAAACATGTCCTAAATGACAATGGGCGGTTCTTCTTGCCTCGACACAGGAGAATCGCCCTTTTAAATATGTATGGCAGCATCAGAACCTTGACAAGAAATTACAATTATGATCTAATATGAATGAATTAAAAAATATTCATTCATGAGAGGTTCGTTATTAAATGGATAAAAAAAAGATCATCTTTGATTGCGGTTGGGAATTATTCCATTCCAGAGGATTCAAAGACACGAATATCTCAGACATTGCAAAAATGGCGGGAATAGCGGTAGGTACTTTTTATAACTACTATTCCTCGAAAGAGAAATTGTTCTTTGAGATTTATATGAAAGAAAACGAGAAATTTAAAAAGCGTATTTTCGAATCCCTTGACATGAATCAAGATCCCGTAACGCTTGTGAGACAAATCGTGGAGCAGAACATCAGTGCTATGAACTCAAATAAAATACTTAAAGAATGGTACAACCAGGATCTCTTCCGGGAACTGGAACACTATTATGAAGAAGTCAAAGGGGATGATGATTCCATCCGCAGCCTATATTCTGGATTATTTAAAAAATGGAAAGCGGAAGGAGCAATACGAGACGATATTGATGATGAGCTTTTGCCCGCCTTTTTCGACTCGTTAGCCTATATCGATGCACACAAGGAAGAAATTGGGCTTCGCCATTTTCCACAGTTGATACAGTATTTGGCGGAGTTTATCATGAAAGGCTTAACGGATTTCAAAAAATAGGATGAATACATCGGGAAACGAATACATTCACAGGGGATAGCGCCTACTAGCCTACAAACCAGCGTTTTCCCCTCAAAAAGGAGTACTTTCAGTTGAATAATCCATTTCTACAGTCTGACCATGAACTTATGGAAACGCAAGTAAACGTCCTATTTAAGCACAATGAGGTAGGTCGCATGACCACGATAAACGAATCTAGTGCTGGGAGCGCACCTCGATTTTTCCTTGGTATCACCAAGCAGGGTAATGTTGTAAGGTACCATGAAACACTTGATGAAGGTGTTATCAATGAATTGGAACAGTTTGTCGAAAAAGCATCGTGGTTGGATGCTCCCAATCAAGTGAATATGGCTGAAATTATACAAGTTTTAAGTAAGGACAGACCACTTGATCGTGTCTACTTAGGCCCGGCTTATGTATTCCCTGACTTGAGAGGTCGTTCTACGCAAGCGGTACGAATTACGCATAAGAACATAGAACTTTTAAGACAGTATTTTTCTGATTTTGTCGATGATGTTACCCATGGGCAACCTGTTTTCGCAATTGTTCAAAATCAAGTTGCTGTGTCCTTGTGCTGCAGTGCCAGAAACTCATCTATTGCTGCTGAAGCGAGTTTGCACACCGCTCGGGATTTCCGTGGCAACGGCTACGGTATGGAAGTATCGACAGCCTGGGCTGCCGAGATACAAAATCAGGGGCGGATTGCTTTATATAGCACAGCATGGAATAATCTTGCCTCACAAGCTGTAGCAAAAAAGTTGAATCTGAGACAGTACGGTATAGATTTACATTTTAGCTAACGTGTGGAGATCACAACAATGGAATCTTTCGAAACTCGACATCATCGATACGCAGTTTTTTTGTCCCAACATGAATGAATTATAAAATATTCATTCATGTTGGGGATTATCCAAGACCAAGATACTTTACCGGGCAAAGATACTCCAAGCATCCTGTGAGGATGAAAAAAGGGGGTGATTCAAGTGAATCTTATACATCACTATCATCCAAATTGGAGGATAGATCAAAGGTTCTAAAATTGCGTCATCGACAATGCTTTTGGAACACCATTAAGACTCCGGATAGCCGTGAAACTGGTGCCGTGGGAAAAATATCAATATTTTACAATGGAGGTCAAACATGAAACGAACAGGGGAAATCGTGTTAAACATCATGGGAACTGCAACGAGTCTCATCATGGTTGTGATTGGCTTAGTTTTCTTATACCGCAAAGATAATGAAGCTTATTTGAACTATCTGCATGCGAATTGGAGTGATAGTGAAGTTGCTGCTACACTCGATCAGATGAACCAAGCTGGAACGATGTGGGTACTCCCCGGAATTATCGGCGCTGCTCTAGGTATTATTGCCATGATTTTATTGAAAGGCAAAGGTAGCCAGAAGCTCACAGGATGGATGCTGATGATTGTATCAGTGGCGGTTTGTATGATTTCGGTGTTCGGGTGCATCCCTGCCATGTTCTTTATTTTAGCCGGAATTATGGCGTTGGTTAGAAACCCAAATGTAAGACAGAAACAAGCCATTAGGTAAGGAATGATAAAGTCAGGCCGTCCTGCGTGACCAGACTGGCATACTTGTTGTTTCCACGACTTTGCGAGAGGTTTCGTGGAATCATTCCCGGCTGATAAGGGAAAATCTCGTGGAGGAAGTTTCTAAGTTAAAGCAGCTGCCCGGTCAGGATATTTTAGTCGCCGGCAGTTGTCAATTAGTAAACACGTTGATGCAACATGATCTTATAGATGAGTTTCGACTCATGGTGTTTCCTATTGTGGTAGGGAATGGAAAACGACTTTTTAGAGACGATAATGTTAGGAAGGTTTTAAAACATGTTGAAACAAAGACATTCTGTTCAGGTGTTACTGTCTTAACTTATCAGCCTCATCGGTCCGAAACCCATAATAAGTAAAAAATAGATGATAACGGGGTATCATTTGTTCCGGCTTTGCTTGTACATTCCAAGAAAAGTAGATTGATATGTAAGGAAAGTGAATATAGTAACCATAACTATTATTATGTAAACATTCCGCTTTCAGACCGATATTTCTGCCAAATGGTTCATGTGAAACACACTTTAGATTAAAACTCTCCAGTCGGAGGGTTTTTGCATTTATATCCATACATTTGCTTCTCGTGACAGTTACGCTTTTATCATCCCTTTTTATAGTCCTATTGTATTGTGTGTATTAAGTGATATAATACACATAGAGAAACAAAACATCGACATTGTTTTCCCCGAACGGTCCATAGGAAGGAGGGAGTCGTTTGAATGAGGCACAAGTGGGCAAAATGCGGTTCCGGATCGATTTAAGCCAACCGTTGTACGAGCAAGTACTGGATCAGATTCGCAGTTCGATCGCGAAAGGAGAGATTGACTTGGGAGAGAAAATTCCTTCCGTGCGGGAGCTTGCACAAGCGTTAAAAATAAATCCCAATACCGTCATGCGGGCGTACCAGGAGCTTGAGCGGGACGGATTGACGGAAACGAGAAGAGGGCAGGGAACGTTTATTACGACCAAGGCCGAACAGGTGCAGACGATTCGGCAGGATTTGGCGGAAAAAGCCATTGAGGAATTTTTGAACAAGATGAACAGCTTGGGGTATTACCTGCCCGACATTCAGGCGCTGATCGAAGAAAAAGGAGGGAGTCGGCGATGAGCAACCACGTGATCGAATGTCAGCATATCGTAAAAAAATACGGCTCCAAGTTTGCCTTAAACGACTTCACTGTATCGATACCAGCCGGGAAAGTAACCGGCGTACTCGGACCGAATGGCGCGGGCAAATCCACTTTCTTCCGCATGGTCATGGGGCTGATTCGTCCCGATCAAGGCAGCATGCAAGTACTCGGCAGCAGACCAGGGTGGCAGACAAACAAAGATATCGCTTACCTGCCGGACCGCGCCCGCTGGTATGCCGATCATACGGTTGTGAAGGCGATGCAGTGGGCGGAAAATCTCTTGCCAGGATTTAACCGGGAGCGGGCAGAGAAGCTGGCCGATTTTATGGGCTTGGATCGTTCGATGAAAGTGGCCGGCATGTCGCTCGGCCAGGAAGCGAGATTGATGCTATTGATGTGCATCGCGCGAGACGTGCCGGTGATCTTGTTGGATGAACCGTTCTCCGGTATCGACATCATTTCGCGGGAGCACATCATCGGAACGCTGATCGACAACATCAGCGAAACGAAGCAGTCGATCTTGCTCAGTACCCATGAAATAGATGAAGCGGAAAGCTTGTTCGACCATGTGGTATTTATGGAGAACGGACAGGTGCGGCTGGCGGGAGAAGCCGAGGTGCTGCGGGCAGAGCATGGATCGATGGAAACGCTGTACCGCAGTTTGTACCGGTAAAATCGGCGATTGGCTCAACTGATAGCACTTGAAATGGTATAGGGAGGAATCAAGATGGCCCAAAATGTTTTTATGTATCTTGTCAAGCACGACACGATCAAACGTCGGGCGAGGTCGAAAGAATACAGCCGCTGGTGGTTGGCATATCCAGTACTTGCCGCTCTGGTGGGCATTATCTATTTCACGATTTACGTGTCGAGCGGAGAGTTTCAGCCGCAGTACTTGCTGTTCTGGACATTTGCCCTGCCGTACGGCTTCTTTATGATCGCCTTTACGCGGACCCATCGGGAGAAGCAGAACGGCACCTTCGGATGGTGGCTGTCGCTTCCGTATTCACGCTTTCTGCTCGTATCTGCCAAGTATACAGCCTCCGTTTTATACGGTATTTTCTTCGTCCTGATCGCTTTTGTCCTGACTACGCTGTTCTCGGGGTATGCCACCTTCTTGAATCCCATGTTCGGGGGAGATTTTTTCAAACAGTTTTTCAAAGCGGAGTTTGTCTGGTACGGATACCTTCTCTGTTTTATCCCGTTTATGGCAGCGTACGGCCTGCTGACGGCATTCGTGAGCATGTCCTACTTAAAACCGCTGGTTCCCCTCATGTGGGTTGGCTTTGGCCTGTCGGGAAACGTGTTTATCTGGCTGACAACTAGTTGGCAGGCTTTTAAAGACGGGCCTAATCCGCTGCACTTCGCTCCTCAAGCTTGGAGCTGGTGGGGGATCCTTGCCAGTTTTGCGGCAGCAGGGCTGATGCTGGCTGCGTCAGCGAAGATTATCGAGAAGCAATTAAGATTGTAAGCACGCCAGCTCGGCCCAAGGATTGAAAGAGAAAGTGACGAACTCATAATAGACGAACCTGCTAAGGAGGTTTTTGATATGAGGGAGATCACATTCGAACCGACCAGCGTCACCAGTTATACCGTCTATGAGTTCGGCGAGGGGGACGGACCCGGCGTCTCCATTACTGCCGCTGTGCATGGCGATGAGCAGACGGCGGTCCATGCTTCTTTTCTGCTTGTCAAGGCGATCGAGAGCCGGAATGTCCGCGGACGCGTAAAAATCATTCCGGTCTGCAACCCCGCTGCCTTTCGAAACAGAACGCGCTGGTCACCATTTGACGGATTGGATCTGAATCGGATTTTTCCAGGCTCTGCTGAAGGAAGCCCGACGGAGCAATTAGCCCAGTCGCTGTGGCAGCAGACACGCGGGTTTGGCCACATGATCGATCTTCACTGCTGCGGCGTTGGCGGTTCCACTTATACGCTGGCTCTCTACGAGGAGTACCCGCATCTGCGAAAAGCTGCCGAGGCACTAGGCATTCCTGTCGTCGTTCAATCTGGCGGTACATCTGGGCAGCTTTTCGTCGAATCCTGCCGCACTGGTCAGGATGCATTGATCATCGAGCTGCCCGGCGGACAACCCGGGGGTACGATTGATCTTCAGGCTGCCGAGGATTGCTGTCAGGCTGTGCTCCGGTATCTGATCCATCTCGGTGTACTGGAGGGTGAAGCGTCTCGGCCGCCGGTTCGCTTCTACGGGAAAATTTCCACCCTATGTGCACCTCGGCCAGGCTTGTTCCTGCCCAGAGCGAAGCCCGGCAGCCACTGTGTGCAAGGAGAGGTGTTGGGGACGCTGGAAGAAGCGCCGGTGACGGCACCGTTCGATGGCGTCATCACCACGCTGCGGCAGGCTAGCTACTGTTTTGCCGGAGAAAGACTGGCCGGTGTAGCGCCACTGGAGAAGAATTGAAGGAGAAGGATAGATGACATCGATGAAGCTGGGGGTATTGGATCTTACCCCGATTTTTCAAGGCGTCCCGGCGCAAACGGCCCTTCGGCAAGCCGTCCTCCTGGCTCAAACGGCAGAAGGCCTGGGGTATACGCGGTACTGGGTCGCGGAACATCACGACATGCCGCAATTGGCTTCCTCGTGTCCGGAGGTGCTGCTCGCCCATATCGGCGCACAAACGAAGCAGATCAGAATCGGCTCGGGTGCCGTACTGCTGCCTTACTATAAACCGTACAAAGTGGCGGAAGCTTTCTCGCTGTTGGCCACGTTGTATCCGGGGCGCGTCGATTTGGGCATCGGACGCGCTCCCGGCGGCTCGGCCCATGCGACACTCGCCTTGAGCGAACGGTATCTGGAACAGGTCCGGCAAATGCCTGCGCTCCTCAAAGATCTGACGGCGCTATTGTCCGGTGACTTCCGGGTCGAGGGAGAATTCGTGACAGCCCGGCCGGTTCCCCCGATTCAGCCGGAATTGTGGCTGCTTGGCACCAACATGAAAAGCGCCGGGTACGCCGCCCAGTTCGGAACCGGATACGTGTTTGGCCACTTTATGAGCGAACAGGACGGACAAGCGGTGATGGCGGCCTACCGGCGCGAATTTCGGAGCTCGGCTCTCCAGCGGCAGCCAAAGGCAATCGCAGCCGTCGGGGTGATCTGTGCAGAGACAACGGCGGAGGCAGAGCGCCTGCTCGAAGAAGCCCGGAGCTGGTCCCCTGCGCCAGTGTCCAGCAGCAGTGCCGCAGACAAGCCAACCCAGGGCCGAAAGGTGATCGTCGGGAATCCCGAACAGGTAAAACAGCAGCTTTCCGACTTGCAGTCGCGATACGGCACAGATGAATTTATCGTCGTCACGACCATTCCTGACTATGACAAGCGAATTCGCTCCTATGAATTGCTGGCACAGGCAGTCCTTCTGTAGCATCAAGGCTTTTCATTGCGGCTGCTTCGCATCGCCGTCCATCAGCTTGTAGATCAGCCTGGTAAAGCCGTCGGAGGTGGTGATCGTCATGTTGGTGATAAACAAGACCTCGTCAATGCGGTGCTTTTCAATAAAATCGTACAGCGGCTGATGAAACTGGCGGGGGTCGATCACGTAGATCTCCTTGAAATGGGGAAGCAAAAACGGAATAAATGCGTTTCCGTAGGAGTCCTTGATGACGGCAATCCGCCTGTCGTATGCGGCGTCGGTGGTGATTTTGCCCCACGGACGATCCCCGCTCAAAAAGATGCGGTATTTGTTCTTCTTGTCGGCGTGGTACTTGTCGAGCAGCTTCATCTTTAAGGGCCCTTGGTAGTACACGACGTATTCGTGCTGCATAAATGGCTTGTACAAGACGATCGTATCCGGATGGGCCGCCAATTTTTTGTTCAGCGTCGCGGAGTAGAGCGAACCGAGAAAGCCGGGTACCTTCTCCGTCTCGTAGCGGGACAGCGGGAGGGGCGTCAATCCGCGGGCGTTCATAAACGCTTGATAGGCATAGTAAGCGCCGGTTGCCGTCCAGTGGTGATCCGTGCGAAAAAACACCTCCTCGGCGGCATGTTCGCGCAGGAAGGGCACTGCCTCTACTTTTGTCACCGGCGGGTCGATCTGCTCGTACACCGCCGCGATCGCTTTTTCCTGCGAGGCGGACAAGCCTTTTAATGCAGGATTCTCGACGAATTCGATCGCCGATGGCGCCAGGAGAACAGAGACGTGGACTGGATCGGCGAAACGGCGGGCGACTTGCTTCTGGAAAGCATTGATCACGCCGGCATACGCCTTGCCCGCCGCCGGATTGTACGAATACAGGAACATCGCCCGATCACCGGTCAAGAGTACCTTGCCGATCACCCGTCCCTCTTCTTGGCGCCGGGGCTTGGCCGCTTTGCTTGCCGGTCCCGGGCTGGCCGACGGTGGCAGAGGCAGCGGCTGGGAGGGAGCTGCTTCGATATCCGGACCTGCCTCCGGGACGGTTTGGCCCGACGACTGGGCATCGTTATTTGCCGCGGAAGCGACAATTTGCGTCGCGTCACTCCCCGCAAGACCCCGCCAGGAAGTGAGCAACTTGCTGGCCCGCACCAATCTATCGCGAAACGCCACATGATCAGCCAGGTAGTTTTCCAATGCTTGCAGATACGTCCCCGACAAAAGCGCCGTTCCCGACCAGACAGGGAAGGGGGCGAGAGCGCGGTTTTCGGTTTCGTCAACGGAACCGGTTCCGCCAAAGGCCACGTTCAAAAACATCCCCGTGTAGAGAAAAGCAAGAAACGAGACGATGTGAATGAGATGGCGCATGCGCATCATGCTTCCCCTCCGTCAAAATCGAAAGTAGAAGAACGGTGTATACGTTTTCCCAACGAGTAGCAGGGTGGATACAGCCAATACCCCAAGACACAGGCTGGGGAGAAGGACATTCGCGTAAAGCGAGCCGGCAAGGGGCAGGCGCAGGGAGCCGGACATCGCCCGGTGCAGCCGACGTGTCAGCGGCGTTGCGGCCAAGACGGCGACAGCGAGCAAAAACGCCTGATTCTGCAGGTTGATCAACAATTCTGTGTTGACCAGCGGCACCGTTGCAAGCCCGAACATCGTCTTCAGGTATGCGGCACCGCGATCCCATGATTCGAAGTAAAACAACACCCACCCCACCAAAACAATCCCGGTAAAATAGACGTGGGAGACTGCTCCCGGCAGGCGGGACAAGGCCCGAAGCAGAAACTTCTTCTCGATGGCGATGAACAGTCCGTAATACAGTCCCCACAACACGTAATTCCAACTGGCGCCGTGCCACAGCCCGGTCAAGAACCAGACGATGAATAGATTGAGCAGGGGGCGGCTCCGGTTGCCGCCCAGCGGGATGTAGACGTAATCCCGGAAGAATTGGCCGACAGAGATGTTCCACCTGCGCCAAAACTCCGTGGCGCTTCGCGAGAGGTACGGGTAGTCAAAATTCTCCCGGAATGAAAAGCCGAACATATACCCAAGGCCAATCGCCATATCGGAATAACCCGAGAAGTCGAAATAGATCTGGAGCGCGAACAGAACGATTCCCAGCCAGGCGCCGAGCAAGGAGAGATCGTGCAGGCTGCCGTCCAAAAACAGCGAAGAGCCTTCAGACAGGGAGTTCGCCAGTACCACTTTCTTCCCCAGTCCGACGGCAAAGCGGACGATTCCCAGACTAAATCCTTCCATCGTGACGCGGCGATCCGTCAACTGCTGCTGAATGTCTGCGTAACGAACGATTGGACCGGCAACCAATTGCGGGAACAGAGAGATGTAGAGCAGCAGTTTGGTATAGGAGGAGAGAGCGGGAGCTTCCCTCCGGTAGACATCAACCAAATAAGAGATCACCTGAAAAGTGAAAAAGGAGATGCCGAGCGGCAGTCCCGGATCCCAAAAAGGGATGTCGATCGAAGTCAGGGACCGCACTGTCTCCAAAAGAAACCCCGTATACTTGAAGTGAAAGAGCAGCAGGATTTGAAAGGCCACAGACAGCGCCATCGCTGCCGCAGCTCCCGGACGGCCGCGGTGTTTTTCGATTTGCCTGCCGCCGATCCACCCGACGAATACACTCAAGAGCAGGATCAGGACCCACAAAGGCTCGCCCCAGGCGTAAAACAGGACGGAAAAGACGAGCAGTACGGTATTTTTGGCTCTGCCCCGGACCGTAAAGTAGATCAGCAGAAGCAGAGGAAGGAATCCGAAAAGAAACACAAAGCTCGAAAAAACCACACCACGCCACCTCACATCTACCCGCTATACGCGATACATAGGATATCCAGACAGAGAAAAAGTTATTTGCAAAAATACCCAGCCAGGGGACCTTTATAAAAATTCATTGTATTTTTTTGAGAGTCATGCTAAAAATGAATCAACGGAGTACCTGCATTATTTTATAATAATGAAGAATTTACTTCTTCTTTTTCGTGGAGAGGGTTATGGATCAGAAAACATTTGAGAATCTGGTAAAGGAAAAGTTTAACAGTTTGTCATCCGGACAGAAAAAAGTGGCGGAGTATTTGATCGAGCAGCTGGAGGAAGCGGCATTCAGCACTGCCGTCAAAATCGGCCGCAAAGTAGACGTCAGCGAAACCACGGTGATCCGGCTGTCCTATGCGCTCGGCTTCAGCGGTTTCTCGGAAATGCAGGAGAACATACAAAAACAAATCCTGAACAACAGCTATCCCCACGCCCCAAGCAGTCCGGACCGCATCGCAGATGTCGAAGATGGAAGAAGCGCATACGCCAGGGCAGTTGAGCATGACATCAAGATCATGCGCCAGACCATGCTTCAGTTGGATGTGCAGGAAATCGAGAAAATAGCGGATGCGTTAATCCAGGCCGATCGAGTGCTGGTTGTTGGGTCGAGGACATCTTACGCGGCGGCCTACTGGTTTTCCATTACGCTTGGCACACTGCGTGACAATGTAGAAGGCAATGCCCCTGCAGGCGATGTCATGGAAAAGCTGTGCGACCTCACGGAGAAATCGGTTGTCTTCGCCATCTCGTTCCCGCGCTACTCGAAGGAAACCCTGCAGGTTGCGAAGGGAGCAAAAGAACTAGGAGCGACGTTAATTTCCGCTACAGACCGCATCCTCTCGCCGATCGGGCGGATATCCGATTACATTCTGACAACCGAAGACGCCAATTCCTTTGCACCCGTGATGAGCTTGCTTTATGCGGTTATCACCGGAATCCATCTGAAATACAAGGACAAGACACGTGCCCGTCAGCAGCGATTGGAACAGATCTACTCCAGGAACGAAGTATATATTGAATAAGCAATGAGAAGGGGGAGTGAACGTTGGAGAAAAACTCGTTTACGATCAGATCATTACACACGGCAGAAGAGCTCGGCATGGTGAGAGACCTGGAATGTCTGGTATGGGAATCGGACGATCCGGTGCCTGTCCACCAGACCATGACCGTCGTCAAGCACGGCGGCATGGTACTTGGGGCATTTGACGCAGAGCGATTGATTGGATTTCAGTACAGCTTTGCCGGCTTCGACGGGAAAAAGCCCTACCTCTGCTCCCACACGCTGGGGATTCACCCCGACTACCGGAAAAGCGGTATCGGCGAGCAGTTAAAACGGGTACAGCGGGAAGAAGCCCTGCGAATCGGCTACGACCTGATCACCTGGACATACGATCCGTTGGAAACCGTCAATGGAAATTTAAACATCAGAAAATTAGGCGCTGTCTGCTCCAAGTACATCGAGAACTGCTACGGCGAGATGACCGACATCCTCAATGCCGGCATCCCTTCCGACCGGTTTGAAGTCGAGTGGCGGATTCAAAGCGAACATGTCAGCCGAAGGATGCAGGGCGATCGAAACGGGCAGGAAGATATCGTCTCCTTCCCGCAAGCCGTTCAACTGGCCGTAGATGATCGCGGTTTTGCCGTTCCGGTGGACATCGATCTCAGATTTGATCAGCCCAGCGGGACACTGGCCGTAGCCGTACCGGCGAATTTTCAAAACGTGAAAGTGGCGGACATGGAATTGGCGCTGCGCTGGCGCCTGCAGACGCGCGCCGTGTTTTCCCACTATTTTAAACAGGGTTGGCAGGTCGTCCAATTTGTCAAAAGCGATGGCCAGGCACCCGCACATTATTATCTGCTCCAAAAAAGCGAGTAGGGGAGGTTCATATGGAAATCAAACACATCATTTTGCGCCACATGAAGATGGAGCTGCTGCAGCCATTCACCACCAGCCTGGGGACGGAATACGATAAGGACTTTATTCTCGTTGAGATAAAGTCGAAAGAGGGCATCTCCGGCTGGGCCGAGTCCGTGGCGGCGATCGATCCGCTTTACAAAGAGGAGACAGTGAAGACCAACTGGCACATCATGGAGGATTTTTTGATTCCGCTGCTGCTGCAAAAACCTGTCCAGCACCCGGACGAAGTGTACGAACGTTTTCGCCATATCCGCGGCAATTATATGGCGAAGTCCGCTTTGGAAGGAGCGATGTGGGATCTGTACGCCAAGCAGCAGGGCATGTCACTGGCCAAGGCGCTGGGCGGCACCAAAGAGAAGATCGATGTCGGCATCAGCCTGGGCATCCAGGAGTCGGTCAAGGATCTGCTCCATCTCGTCGAAGATGCGCTCGTCAAAGGATATAAGCGCATCAAAGTGAAAATTCAGCCTGGCTGGGATGTAGAGGTGATACGGGAAATTCGCCAGCACTATCCGTCCATCCCCTTGATGGCCGATGCCAATAGTGCCTATTCCCTGAAGGATATCGATCGGCTGGCTCAATTGGATGAATTTTCCTTGATGATGATCGAGCAGCCGCTTTCCCATGATGACATCATCGACCATGCCGAGCTGCAAAAGAGATTGACAACGCCGATCTGTCTGGATGAGAGCATCCACTCGGCGGAAGACGTGCGGAAAGCGATTCAGCTGGGGAGCTGCAAGGTGATCAACATCAAAATCGGGCGTGTCGGCGGTTTATCGGAGGCCAAGCGGATTCACGATTTGTGCCAGGCCCACGATATCCCCGTCTGGTGCGGCGGCATGCTGGAGGCGGGAGTTGGCCGCGCCCACAATATCGCCATCACCACCTTGCCGGGTTTCGTGCTGCCAGGCGATACGGCCGCGTCTTCGCGCTACTGGAAGGAGGACATCATCGATCCCGAGGTGACGGTCGAGAACGGCGTAATTACCGTTCCTGATAAGCCCGGCATCGGATATGAACCGAATCGCGAGCGTATCGAAGAGAGGACCTTGTACAGCAAGTTATATGCATAATCCATGAATCATTCGATCGAAGGACAATCGGTGTGGTACAATCCCTGTAGAATCAGTATGTGGAATACGAGCTTTAACAGGGAAAGGAATTTGTTGTTTGATGAAAATCATTTTAGGAATCGTTGGCCCAGAAGACCTGGTAAAACGAGTTCAAGAGCAAGTACGGTCTACCAGTGCGGTACTCATCGAAATCAAACCCTTTCACACGCATCTCTTTGAAGAAATAAAGCAGCTTGCTAAGGAACTTGCGGAATCCTGTGACATTTTGCTTTTTACCGGACCGGGTGCTTACGAACTCTACAAGTCGGAAGAGGCGAAAATGAACCTGGAAATGCCACCCGTTTCGGTCTACGTCCGGTACGACGGGTCAGCACTCTATCGGATTCTGTATGAATTGGCGATCGAGAGCGGAGGGGATCCCAGTCGATTTACCCCATTTACAATCGATCGGCTGCCTCCGGATGAAATAAACGAAACACTCCAAGAGGTAAAGCTGCAGAACGAAAAAGTGATCGTCATCAATGAGCTTGCGTCTTCTTCCACCTATGATTGGAGCGATATCCACGAACAGCATTTTCTTGCGGGTCACAGCAAGTATGCCATTACGTGTTTGACAAGCGTTGCGAATGAACTGGCACTTCGCTCTGTCCCGGTTAAAAGAGTGGTTCCGACTTACTCGTCCATTCAGTCTGCATTGCAGATCGTCTATGCAAAAGTGGAGAATCTGGTACAAAGCCAATCTCAAATGGCGGTTATTCTTCTGAAGTGGCGTCTGCCTGACAGGCGTCCCAAAAACCGCTTTAGCGCTTACAGAGCGAACTTAAAGCTGCAAGAGAGCATCATTGATTTCTGCGAGTCTTGGGAAGCTTCCCTAACCTTTTCAACAGATAACCAGGCTATCATTTATACGACGATGTCTGTGGTCAAAGAGATCACCAACAATTTCCGTTATTTTCCACTCATTCAATCCCTGGGGGAGCAAACGGGCAATAAAGTCTTTGCAGGTATCGGTATCGGCATGGATGCGCTGAAGGCAGAGTACAATGCCGAACAAGCGATTCAGTTTACCGATGCGAAAGCCAATCCATGTGCTTATGTGATGTTTACGGATGGTCAGCTTCTGGGGCCATTGCTTCAGTCTGATCGTATGCCGCTCAAGTTTTCAACCAGTGCCGATCATCCGGCTCTGTTGAAACTGGCTGAGCAAACCAATCTGAGCGCCGTAACCCTCACCCGACTTCTGTCCTTACAGAGCCATCATCCAAGGGCCGATATTAGCGTTCATCATGTGGCCAAAGCTTTTGACATATCGCTTCGCAGTGCCAGGAGGCTTCTTCGGCAGATTGAAACTTCGGGGCTAGCCCGGGTGGTAGGGGAAGAGCAGCCTCCCGGACGCGGCAGACCGCGGCAGTTGTATCGGCTTTCCCTACCGGAAGAGCTGTATCAGGAACTGAATAAATAGGATCGGGGTGCCGTACATGGTACCCTTTTACATTTACCGACAATTTTTAATTTTCAATTGACAAAATAATGAATCTACTATACTTTCTAATTACGGTCTATATATCAAACTTAATAATAGTGGCCGTAATTTGAACCAGGGCAAACGGTTCGGCGGACCGATAAAAGGCGAAGGAGAGGAGTAAAAGGATGGAGGCTGCCTCGAGGAAAGGAACCGGGAAGTATGTCATATTTATCCTTTTGTATCTGAGTTGGTGTATTTCTTACATCGATCGAGCGGCTATCAGCATTGCTCTGGCCTCGATTGGAAAAGAGTTTCAATTAGATGCTTCTGTGCTTGGTGTTGTATTAAGCACCTTTTTTGTCGGATATGCGATCATGCAGATACCGGGCGGATGGTTGGCCGATAAATACGGCTCAAAAAAAGTGATTATGATCGCTATTTTGATGTGGTCGATTTTTACGGTTGCCACCGGCCTTGCCTGGTCCTTAACCTCTTTGATTGTGATCCGCCTGTTGTTTGGCCTTGGGGAAGGCGCTTTTCCGGCAGCCAGTATTAAAGGCGTTGCCGAAGTCTTTCCGAAAAAGGATAGTCCGAAAATGACTTCAGCCCTCCTGTCTTCCAACTATATCGGAAGCGCTCTTGCTCCATTATTGATTGCCCCTATGTTGATATCCTTTGGCTGGAGAACGATGTTCCTTGTCATCGGTGTTGCCGGGGTTTTGTTTGTCCTGGTCTACGGCTTGATTGTCCGTCCCGCAAAAACGCAGGAACGGACTGCGGCAGGAACGGAAAAAGCGGAAGAAAAAGCGCTCCAAAAACAGCAAATGAAAGAACTGCTGAAAATGCCAATTATGTGGCAGCTCGTCATCGCCTGGTTCGGTCTCAGCCTTGTGAATAAAGGGCTGGATTCATGGATGCCGACGTATTTATTGCAAGTGCGGCACCTTGATTTGAAATCGATTGGGATTCTTACACCTTTGCCGTTCATTGCTGCGGGCATATCGACGGCGATTGGCGGCTGGGTGATGATTCGCTATTTTAACGGGAAAGAAAAGTACTTGCTTGTGATAAGTGCTGCTTTAACCGCGTTTTTTCTGTACTTTATGTACACCGCCCAAACCGTAGCGATGGTGATCACTTTCCAGAGCATCGTCTATTTTTTCAAATCCTTCGTGCTTGCGGCTAGCATGGCATTGCCAGTCAAAATGCTCGCTGAAAAAGTCGTAGGAACGGCGGCGGGCATGATTAATTTCGGCGGGCAAGCTGCCGGATTTGTATCTCCTGTTATCATCGGGTTCATGATCACGGCATTTAGCGGTTCGTACGATGCAGCGTTCTGGTTTCTGATCGGCGCTGCCTGCCTGTCTGCTGCTGCCAGCCTGACGATTCGGTCACGCAAAACAAACGACCGCTCATCCGACTTGGATGCAGCTCTTAATTAAGCTTTTTTAGGAAAAGAAGGGGAGAGAACGACATGAAAATAGAAAAAATTGTCCTGCGGAAAATGAAAATGGTTTTAAAGACCCCCTTTAAGACCAGTTTCGCTGAAATGAAAGAAAAACATTTTACATTGGCAGAGGTGCATACAAAAGATTTCGTCGGGTATGGTGACTGTTCAGCCTTTCCTTTTCCCTATTACAGCGAGGAAACCAACGCAACTGCCTGGCACATCATGGAGGATTTCCTGATTCCTTTGCTCTACAGCAAAGATGTCATCTCACATCCGGAAGAAGTTCATTCGCTGTTTTCCCACATTCGGCGAAACAAAATGGCGAAGGCTGCCCTTGATTGTGCGGTCTGGGATCTGTATGCCAAAGAGAGAAGCATTCCGTTATCCAAAGCACTGGGAGGAACGAGGGAACAAATCGAAACAGGTGTCAGCATCGGGGTCCAAAAAAGTCCGGATGACCTGCTGCGAGTGATCGAGAACCATCTGGAAGAAGGCTATCGCCGTATCAAAATAAAAATCATGCCAGGCAAAGACATTGCGTATGTAGAAGCGGTACGGAAGCGGTTTGGCGATATTACGCTGATGGCCGACGCCAATTCCGCCTACACGTTGTCTGACATCGACTTGTTTCGGGAAATGGATCAAATGAATCTGCTGATGATTGAACAGCCGCTATCCCACGACGATATCGTGGATCATGCGAAGCTCCAGCGGGTAATGAAGACGCCAATTTGTCTAGACGAAAGCATTCACTCCGTGGATGACGCGAGAAAAGCGATCGAACTGGGCAGCACAAAAACGATCAACATAAAAGTAGGCCGCGTTGGCGGATTGACAGAAGCCAGGAAAATTCACGATCTGTGTGAATCACACGGCATTCCCGTCTGGTGCGGGGGGATGTTGGATACAGGAATCGGCCGGGCTCACAATATCGCGATCGCGACATTGCCAAACTATCGATTTCCCGGCGACATTCCGGCGTCAGACCGTTACTGGAACGAGGATTTTGTCACACCTCAGGTAACCATCAGCCGGGATTCCATGGTCCAGGTTCCCGCGAAACCGGGCATCGGCTTTGACCCGGTACCTGAACTGCTGGACCGCTTCACTTATGACAAAAAAGAATTTGTGCGGTGAGAAACAATATAGAACGGGGGGAAGAGAAATGAATCTCAGTACAGTGGAAGCACTGATACGGGAAAGAAGCGAAGCGTATTTGGAAAAGTTATTTGTACTGCTGCGCCAAAAGAGCATCAGTGCCCAGAACATCGGCATGAAGGAGTGCGCAAGCCTGGTGCAGCAGTTGTTTACGGAATGCGGCATTCCATCCCGGATTTACGAGACGAAAGGGATGCCAATCGTTTACGGGGAGATCAGCAGACCGGAAAACAGGTTTACGCTTCTCATATACGGCCATTACGATGTACAGCCGCCAGAACCGCTGGAAAAGTGGCTATCCGATCCCTTTGAGCCGACAATCCGCGAAGGCAGGATCTATTGTCGCGGGGCGGGGGACAACAAGGGACAGTTTGTGGCGCACCTGTTGGCAATCCGGACATACTTGGACGTATATGGAGACCTTCCCATTAATGTAAAATTTATCATCGAGGGAGAGGAAGAGATCGGCAGCCTCAACCTTCCTACCTTCGTGAAAGAGCACCAGGATATGCTCAAAGCGGATCTCGTTTATACAGCAGATGGATCCTCCCATGAAAGCGGAGCACAGTCGCTGCTGCTTGGCGTCAGAGGCTTGCTTTACCTGGAGATGACCGCCAAAGGAGCGGAATGGGACAATCATTCGGGGAATAAGGGCAACATCGTCCCTAATCCCGTCTGGAAGCTGATCGATCTATTGGGCACGATGCGAAACGAAAAGGGAGACATTTTAATCGAGGGCTTCCATGACAGCATTCGGCAGCCCTCTGAATTAGACAAGCAGCTGATGAGAGCGATTCCCTTCGACTTGCACGAAGTAAAAGAAAAGATCGGCTACCCCGCTTTAAACATGGACGGAGAAACGTATCAGCGAAAACTGATGTTTGAGCCTACGTTCAACATTTGCGGGATTCACAGCGGGTATACGGGAGAGGGCGTAAAAACTATCATTCCTTCTACAGCTACCGTAAAGATCGACATTCGCCTGGTGCCAGATCAGGACCCCGACCATATTTACGACTGCATCAGCCGCCATATTCAAAAGCATGCTCCCGACATTGAGTTGAGTAAACCGCTTTACGCCGTGCCGCCTTCGCGAACTGCGTCCGACCTGGATTGCGTGCGGGTGGTGGCAGAAGCGGCGGAGGCTTCAACCGGAAGGAAACCGATCATTCAGCCAAGCCTCGGAGGCAGTCTGCCCGATTATATCTGGACAAAGCTGTTAGGATTGCCGTCGATCAACGCTCCTTATGCCAATTTTGATCAGGGGAACCATTCCCCCAATGAGAATATCAAGCTGGAGAACTTTTTTACGGGCATCAAGAGTACCTGTTATGTGATTCACAAATTGTCACAGCTATAAAAACACGTCTATCATCCCGTTTTTTCCGATGCGAAGCAGAGGAAGAGCGGGATTTTTGTTCTCATCTGCATCTTATCTTTATCTGCGGCTGGTAAAATGGAGTCGGGCTCCCGGTAATCCTGTCTTTCCCTTTGAACCCAGTTCATACTCGTGGTAGGATGCTAATAATGAATAACGACTATAGGAGAACAGCTATGCCTAAAACCATCTTGATTGTAGAAGATGAAGACATATTGCGCGAAATTATCAAAGATTACCTCCTGAACGAAGGATACGAAGTGCTGGAAGCGAGCGACGGAAAGGAAGCTTTGTCGCTGTTTCACCAATATGACGTGCATTTGATTATTCTGGACATCATGCTGCCGCAATTGGACGGCTGGTCGGTTTGCAAGCGGATTCGCAAGAGTTCCAATGTCCCGATCATCATGCTGACGGCACGGTCGGATGAAGACGACACCTTGCTTGGGTTTGAACTGGGGGCCGACGACTACATCACCAAACCGTACAGTCCGCCCATTTTGCTGGCAAGAGCGAAAAGGCTCTTAGAGAGCCGGCATATTCACGAGGCGGCACAAGACTTCATATCCGGAGGCGGCATTGCACTTCATATTCCTTCCCGGAACGTCACCATTGACGGAAACCTGGTTAATTTGACGCATACCGAATTTGAAATTTTGGCGTATTTAATGAAAAACAAAGGGATGATCATCACAAGAGAGCAATTAATCACCAAAATCTGGGGCTATGACTTCGTGGGCGATGACCGCACTGTGAATAGTCACATTCGCAATCTGCGATCCAAGTTGGGGGAACATGCCAAGTACATCGTCACCGTCGTTCGTTCCGGATATAAATTTGAGGATCGGCCATGAAACGAGGCATCGTACTCAAGCTGTTTCTATTGACGACCGGATTGTGCATGTTCATTCTTGCATTCATATTTATGGGACAAACCGTATTCTTTAAACAATTTTATGTGCATAAAAAGGTGGGGGATGTGCAGGCAGCCCTGCAAGCTTATCAACAGGACTATCTGAAACGGGCCGGGGATGCTCAGGCCGTGTCCAGGATGGAACAGGATTTTTATCAAAAATACAACACCTGGGTCACAGAATTGGACGCCAGGGGCAACTTGAAGAATACCGATGATTTTTACATGGAGGTCAGTCTGGATCGTTCTGACGATACCCCGGCTCTTTCCCATCAAACAATTGCCATCCCGCTGTACAGTGTCATGAATGTGGAAGACTTTAGCCAAGACAATCCGTTTCTCGAGACATGGGTGAATACAGGGGGACGGATCGCGATTGAAGGCCTACTCATGCAGAATCAGCTGGTTGCGCAGCGAATGGGAAGGAGCGGTTCCCAACTGAGAGAGGAAGGCCGTCTGGAAAATCATCAGATGGTGAACAAAGAGTATGAAGTCGTCCCCAGGTTTGAGAATCCGGTAAAATATCACGAAAAGTATCCCTCTGTTCTTGTCACTGGTACGATTGCAAAAGTCCAAACACCGGAAGGCGCCGGTGTAGCGCGTTATACGAACCATCTATTTCTGGATCGGGTCAAAGCTTTTCAAGCGGATCTTCTGTACGGAGACTATGATCACAACGTGAATGCGAATCAGATCATGGATTTTAAAGAAAACAACGTCAACTACAAAATATTCGTGGACCGCTTCGAAGATCCGGACGGGAATCCCGCATACATCTTCGCAATGACATCGCTGCAGCCAGTGAACGAAGCTGCGGAAGTGATGAAAGATTACTATGTGTACGTCGTCATCGCCACGCTGCTGCTCGTGCTGCTGGCCTCGTTCTACTATTCCCGCCGGATTGCCCGGCCGCTGCTGCGAATCAACCGTACGACGCAAAAAATGGCCGGCTTGGACTTTTCCGAGAAAATTCCGATCATGACCAAGGACGAGATTGGCGACCTGTCCCGCAACATCAACGAGCTTTCCGAGCGGCTGCATTCTCATATCTCCAGGCTGGAGCAAGACATCGAAAAGGAAAAGCAGCTGGAGCATACGCGGAAAGAATTTATCGCCGGCGTGTCGCATGAGTTGAAGACGCCGCTCAGTGTGATCAAAAGCTGTATTTCGATCTTGAAAGACGGGGTTGCCGGCCATAAAAAAGAGTATTATTTTGCCGCGATGGAACAGGAAGTGGACCGGATGGACCTCTTGATCGTCGATATGCTTGAGCTGGCAAAATACGAGTCCGGCACATATAAACTGAAAGTCGATTCATTTCCTATCGACACGGTCATTGAGAGAATCTGCGAGAAGCTGGCCTTGGAGATGGCAAACAAGCGATTGCATCTGCACACCCGGCTCGCTGCCGTCGAAGTAGTGGCGAATCAGCATCGGATTGAACAGGTCATCACCAATCTCGTGACGAATGCGATTCGTTACTCGCCGGAAGCAGAATCCATCTCCATTTCGGCCATCGATGAAGGCGAGTTTGTCAAGGTGTGCGTGGAAAATACCGGCGTTCATATCCAAGCAGAACAGCTGGAAAAAATCTGGGATCGTTTTTATCGCGGCGAACCTTCCCGCAAGCGTTCGACAGGGGGCACCGGACTTGGCCTGGCGATCGCCAAAAAGATTCTGGATTTGCACCAGGCAGCGTACGGCGTTACCAATACAGAAGCAGGCGTTTTGTTCTTCTTCACCCTGCCGAAAAAAGTGTAGAGCTGCGGTTCTACACTTTTTCATTTCCCTGATAAAACAGGTCACACCGTTATTTTTTTATCTCGAAGGAGGCTTTGATCTTTTCGATATCCTCCGTCATCCGAAGGTATTCCTGCTTCTTCGCCTCATCATCTGGAATGTACTGCACGTCTGTCGGCGTACTGAACGAAAATATCTTGTCTTCTGTTTCTCCTATTTTGGCGATGTGAATAATCTGGGTCAGTTCTTCTCCTTCCTCCTTCCATTTTTCTTTCGTCCATATTCCGATCTGAAGCAGCACGCCCCCGGGTTTATTTGCCGTACTGGAAAAGGTAATCGCACTATCCGTTTCATCCACGTCATACTTTCCTTCCCAGCTGGCAGGAAGCTGCAGCGTGAAGTGATAGCTCGTGTTTTCGTACAGAGTGGTTTGGGCATCCCCGCTGCTGTTCGCACAGGCTTGCAGGAAACCAAGCGAAAAAATGGCCAAACACAATCCGAGGTACCAGTGTTTCATAGCATGTTCTCTCCTTTTTTACATCGACAATTGGTTTTTATTTCCTGATGTTAAGACGAAACACTCAGGCTCAGCGTTTCTTTTATGAGAATTCGATCTGATCTGCATCTGATATTTATCTGTCCCCCTTACACTATTTTCTGTGAGAGACGGGTTCTAAAGAAAAAGGAGGAATTGACGCAAACATCATGATCACACAAAAGATAGGTAGAAGAGGATGAGTCGCACGAAGCGTTTTTGGCAATTCCGGTCTTTGGTGTTGCTTTTCGCGATAGTCTTTGGGCTCTGTGCCGCGGCAGCGATGTTTCCGGACGCATTGGAAACGATGGCAAAGTCACCGCAAATGGCAAGTCCAGAACATGTCTACAAGGTCGTCATTGATGCGGGACATGGAGGTAAAGATCCAGGTGCTGCCGGTGCCAGCGGGCGAGAGGAGAAGGAGTTCACACGTGCTCTCTCACAGCAAATATACGAGCTGCTCAAACAAGAACCAATGTTTGACCCCTATCTAACCCGAAGTGATGATACTTTTATCGCGTTGCAAGATCGGGCGCTATTAGCCAACGACTTGGATGCTGACGCCTTGATCTCGATCCATGGCAATACGTACGCTGATCCGGATGTGGGCGGGACGGAAACCTATTATTTTTCCGCTGACAGCAAGCCATTGGCTCAAGCACTGCATGAACATCTGATCCAAGCGCAGGGCTCTCGCGACCGCGGCGTGGGCAAATACGACTGGACCGTGCTGACATACAGCGAGGTTCCGGCTGTTTTAACCGAGGTCGGTTATCTGACAAATCCCGGCGAGGAAGCAGTGATGTGGAGTGCCGATGGCCAAAGGCGAACCGCAGAGGCAATTGTAGACGGATTCAAGCAGTATTTTACGGAAAACCCGAAGCGTTTTTAAAGAATAAAGGTTGAGGAAGGAAGAGTACCATGCAGAAAAAAATGACTTCGATCCTGTTTACAGGGATCATCGCACTATCCTTGGCAGCTTGCGGAGCGCCGGAGGGCGGGAAAGAAGCTGCCGCCGGGGCAAACGAAAGCGGAACCCCATCCGCAGAACAAGCGGACGTGCCATATAAAACACTGTTCCAAAAAAGCGTGTTTCTAGGAGATTCGATTACAGAAGGGCTGTCCTACCACGATGTACTGGACGAAGCGCATGTAATCGGGAATGCAGGAGCAACGGCCGAATATTCGCAAGACGAAGTGGATAATCTGGCAAGCAAGCACCCGGATGACGTATTTATCCTGTTAGGAGGATGCGACCTCTACATGCCGGTAGACGATCCGAAGGAGTACTTTTTGACCCAGTACGCGAAACTGATTGGGAAAATAAAGGGGAAGCTGCCAAAAGCGAAAATCCGCGTTTTGTCTTTGACACCGGTAACAGCAGCAGCGGAGCAGGAAGAGCCGCGTTACCGAAACATCGCCGAGTTTAACGCGGGCTTAAAAGAACTGGCTGCAAAGGAACAGGTGGAATGGATCGATTTGGCGCCGATCTTTGCGGACAATCCTGATCTGTTCGACACCGATGGCATACATTTTAAGCCGGAATTTTATCCGCTTTGGCTGGACTATTTGAAAGAGTACCTGAAAAGCTGACGGTTCCTCTTTTTCTGGATAAACCGGTTGCGGGGAGGGGAACTGACGTTGGTTTTCAGTAGTCTCATTTTTCTCTTTCTGTTTTTGCCCCTGACGATTGCCCTTTACTATCTGTCGCCGAAGGGGCTTCGAAACGCGGTCCTGCTGCTGGCAAGCCTGGTGTTTTACGCCTGGGGAGAGCCCGTGTACATTCTCCTCATGATCTTTTCCACCGTATTTGACTATGCCAACGGCCTCTTGATAGCGAAGTACCGAAGACGCAAGGCCGCTGCCAGATCCGTATTGGTCAGTTCCCTTGCCGTTAGCATCGGGATTCTCGGGTTTTTCAAATACGCCGGATTTATCGTGGAGAATCTCAACAGCCTGTTTCATTTGCACATACAGACACCGGAGCTGCCGCTTCCGGTAGGGATTTCCTTTTACACGTTCCAAACGATGTCATATATCGTGGATGTGTATCTGGACAAGGTACCGGTGCAAAAAAATATCATCTCGTTTGGGGCCTATGTCGCGATGTTCCCGCAGCTTGTCGCCGGACCGATCGTCAAATACGGCGATATTGCAGGACAATTGGCGCAAAGAAAAGTGACGCTGGACCGGTTTGGCGAAGGAGCGGAACTATTCATCAGGGGACTGGCAAAAAAAGTGCTGCTCGCCAACCAGATCGGTCTCTTGTGGATGAGCGTAAAAGCGACGCCGCCGGCAGACTTGACTGTCCTCTCGGCATGGCTGGGCATCATCGCGTTTGCCTTTCAGATCTATTTTGACTTCAGCGGGTATTCGGACATGGCTCGCGGACTGGGAAAAATGTTTGGCTTTGATTTTATGAGGAACTTCGATTATCCCTATCAATCCAAAAGCATTACGGAGTTTTGGCGCAGGTGGCACATCTCGCTTGGCTCCTGGTTTCGCGAATACGTCTATATTCCGCTTGGCGGCAACCGCAGAGGCCTGGTACTGCAGCTCCGAAATCTGCTCGTGGTCTGGTTTTTAACCGGATTATGGCACGGGGCAAGCTGGAACTTCGTCATCTGGGGACTTTATTTCGGCTTGTTTGTCACGATCGAAAAGCTCTTCCTGTTGAAATGGCTCCATGCGAGAGCGGCCATTGTCGGACATGTGTACACGCTCTTGATCGTGATCGTAGGGTGGGTATGGTTTGAATGCGATAGTCTTGCCGAGGCTATGGGCTTCCTCGGTACGATGTTTGGCTTGGGTACACATGTGCTTTTCGACAACCAGACGCTATACTACCTGTCGACAAATCTCGTCTTGTTGATCGTACTCGCCATCTGCTCGACCCCGATTCCGGCCAAAGCCTTCTCTTACCTGAAAGAAAAGCTGAGACTGGCAGGTGTCCTCGCGGTTCCGGCGGTCTACATCGGTCTCATGCTGCTTTCTACGGCTTATCTGGTCAATGATACGTACAATCCCTTTTTATACTTCAGATTCTAAACACGGGGGTCGAAAAAGACGGCGTCCGTTGAAAGGAGGTGGTGTTCCTGAATCGTCATGACAAATGGCATCAATACCTGATGGCCGTCTCCCTCTGCCTGTTTATCGGGGGGATGGCCGCACTTAGCATCCTCACGCCGAAAAAGGCGTTTTCCGAATCGGAGAATCGGACCTTGGAGCAGCCGCCGGCTTTCTCGATGGAAAAATTGATTCGCGGCCGATTTGCTTCCGTATTTGAAAGGTACCTGTCCGACCAGTTTGCATTTAGAGACTTTTGGATCGGCGTCAAATCGGACGTCGACCGGGCGCTTGGAAAGAAGGAAAATCACGACGTCTATTTGGGGAAAGATGGCTATCTCATTCAAAAATGGATTCGGCCGAAAGCCGGGGAGGCGGAAAAGAAGGCAGATGCCCTCAACCGCTTCGATCGCGCTGTCCCTGATTTGCCGAAATACCTGATGCTGGTGCCGACAGCGGTTAGCGTACTGGAGCAGAAACTGCCGGAATATGTCTCGGGCGAAGAGCAGCTTCAGTACCTGGACATGGTTCGGAAACAGCTGAATCCGGACATCCGCTATGTAGACGTGTATCCAGCACTGCATGCTAACAGGTCGGCGAATATCTTCTATAAAACAGACCACCATTGGACGACAAAAGGCGCTTATTTGGCCTACCGGGTGCTGGCCGAACAGATGGGGTTTGTACCGAAAGAAGAGTCGGAGTATCGCATCGAACAGGTGACCGGTGAATTTTACGGTTCGCTCTCTTCCAAAAGCGGATTTCGGCACCTGCAGCCAGACAGCATTTCAATATATATACCAAAACACGGCGAAACCTTGCAGGTAGAGTACGCCGATGAACAGAAAAGCGCGAAGTCTCTTTATGAGAGGGAGAATCTCAAGAAAAAAGATAAATATACAGTTTTCTTGAATGGCAACCGCGCTTTGATCAAAATCGCCACCCGCCATCCGGAAGGAAAAAAACTGTTGGTGGTAAAAGATTCGTACGCCAATAGCTTTCTCCCGTTTTTGACAGCGCATTTTAGCGAAATCTACGTCGTCGACCTGAGGTATTACGAGGATGATCTGCGAATGCTCATCAAATCAAATCACATCGATGAGATGCTGATTCTCTACAATGCCAATACTTTTTTTGAAGATCCGTCGATTCAAAGTCTAGCTGAATCGGATGAGGAGGAGTAGGAGTGAGACAAGTGTGGAAGAAAGATCGTACCATCAACTGTACATTATTGCCGGCGTTCATCGCGTTTGCCCTTATGTCCGCAGTTGTTGCGGGCTGTTCCGGCAAAGCAGAGGAAGCGAGGAACATCACTGTCCAAGAGGTGGGCGAAAAGATCAGCCAAGCGGTTCCTCTGGATGAGATGAAACGAGGGGACGGGGACAAACTTCAAAAGCTGTATCACATAAACGCAGAGGAAGTGGAGGACTTTCTTCTCTACCTCGCTCCTTCCAATGTGAAAGCAGATGAAGTGCTCGTCGTAAAAGTAAAAGATGCAAATCAGGCGGAGGAGATAAACGACAGCATCATGAAAAGAGTAGACGCACAAGAGAAAAAATTTAGAGACTACCTCCCGGATGAATATGCTTTCATCGAAAATCACATCGTCAAAACAAAGGGGAACTACATTCTGTTTGCCGTGTCGCCGGACGTTGATCAGATTGAGACGGCGTTTGACAAAGCACTTAAGTAATACAGCATGACCGAAACCTGGCAAAGGGTCTGCTTTTCTCCCTCGAACGAGTCAAGAAGCTGCCGCGAGCTCTTGACATGATCAAACGGTGTATGCGTTATCCTTCTTCACATTCTTTAGATATTCGATATGCTTTTATCCCCACCCGCACATGTCGGTCAAAACCGAACTTAGCGATCTGCCGTGATCGGATAAAAAATATTCAACCTTGGGCGGAATCTCTTGGTACACTTGGCGCACGATCAGCCCGTCCCGTTCCAACTCACGAAGCTGATTGGTGAGCATTCCTTGCGTCACATTCGGAAGCAGTCGTCTCAATTCCCCGAACCGCTTTGTGCCTTCATGCAGTAAAATAAACAAAATGAGCGGTTTCCATTTTCCGCCAATCGCTTGCAGAGTGGCCAATATTCCCTGAGTTTTATTGGAATCGCGAATTTCCTCTTGCATCCCACCATCTCCGTTTACATGATGTTCTTCATCGTCATTTTAACATGGTATCCGGAATGAAGACAGTACGATGATTCATCATACTAAGTACGGTTTACCGTACTCAGCCTGTAGACAAAGTTCCGCAAGGAACAGGAGCTACAGGCT
>NZ_JBJQOQ010000024.1:0-84564 GCF_046036945.1 Brevibacillus sp. B_LB10_24
TCTGAAGCGCTGACTGCGAAATCCATTTCCGATGCTCCAAATAGTCGTTCTTTGCGAGCTGCAAGCACCTATTCCAAACCTGGGCAGATTCGCGATTACAGGCATAGAGTCGCTCGATATCTCGTTTTGAGGCATGAAACCGTACGATTTGAGCACGAATCATGGAAACACCCCTAATCAAGAACATTTGTTCTATACCCCGATTATACCACACATACGTTCCTGTTTGGGGAATATTTCCGCATCAGAATGCCGAGAACAAACACATGCTTCCTTGCCTATCTCCAGTGAATAGGTTCGGGAATGTCGTCATTCATCTCCCACCTGCTTCGCTGAGGAAGGAGACTTCTGACGCAAGTTTGTTAAACTTGTATAACAGTTGTCCGAACCTTTGGCATTCCTCTTCGGTCCAGTCTCTCAACAAGTACTTCATCCGGTTCAACCGCGCCTGCCTGTGCTCCGCCAATTCCTTGGCTCCCAACTCGGTGATCTGAAAGGAAAAAGCCCTGCCATCCACCGGATCGGGAATTTTATACACATACCCTTTTTGCTCCAAGGCGGCAGCTTGGCGGCTGACGGTGGAAATATCCAGGTGAAATTCGTCTGCCAGCGCTTTTACTCCGGCAGAACCATGAGTGAATAGTCGCTGCAGCAGCAAGTATGCCGAACGGTCGAGAGTGCCGACTCTTTTGTCGGATGAGATGGACGTGATGTGGCGAATCAGGATCGCCAGTTCAAGCTCGATGTCCTTCAGTGATTGTTCATCCATTACTTTACCACCACACTACTGTCTTTATTTCATTGCAACCATCGTAACATACCGCCGCCGCTTTTCAAATCGCCCAGGTGTCGGCAAACTGTCAAATTGACAACACTCGATATAGTTGTATAATACACGTATGTAGTTTCGTCATACAATTTGTTTGGAGAGATGTCAAGACAAGGGCAGGCGATGTCAGAACAGGCCCATATGCGCCATTATTCCCAAAATACATGCAAAATCTCATCCGGATAAGCCGTCTGCCGTCCCCTGCCAACATGCATCATGCAGAAAAACTATGTAAGGAAAAGAGGAGTACACAAGCATGTCGTCCACAATGCAAAACCACGCAACACCTGTCTTGCAAGCAGATTCATCCCCGCGGGAAAAGGAAAGCCTGCTAAAACAACCGCGGGGCGTATGGGCTGTCTTCTTCGCCTGCATCATCGCTTTTATGGGGCTGGGGCTGGTCGATCCGATACTGCCCGCGATCGCCAAGCAGCTGCATGCCTCCCAAAGCCAAGTCACCTTGCTCTTTACCAGCTACAATGCTGTCATGGCAGTAGCGATGCTGATCACCGGCGCCATCTCGTCCAGACTCGGGATCAAGCGCACACTGCTTGCCGGGATTGTGATCATTGCCGTCTTTTCCGCGCTTGGCGGGTTTTCCAACGGCATTTGGGAACTGGTCGGGCTGCGCGGCGGCTGGGGGCTGGGTAACGCGCTGTTCGTCGCTACGGCCCTGACCGCCATCGTAACCCTGTCCACCTCGGGTACGGCCAAGGCTATCATCCTGTATGAAGCGGCGATCGGCCTTGGCATCTCCATCGGGCCGCTGCTCGGCGGCGAACTGGGTGCCATCTCCTGGAGAGGCCCATTCCTGGGGGTCGCGGCGCTGATGGTGATCGCTTTTATCTGCCTGATTTGGATGATGCCAAAAGCGAAAGCCTCCCAGGCTGCCAAGGCAAAAACCTCCTTGCTGGACCCATTCCGGGCCATGAGGTACCGTTCGCTGGTGGTTTTCGGGCTGACCGCTTGTCTCTACAATTTCGGCTTCTTCACCCTGCTGGCATACGCGCCGTTCGTCATGGAGCTGGATGAGCATGGACTGGGCTACGTCTTTTTGGGCTGGGGCATCCTGCTGGCCCTCACCTCCGTCTTCATGGCGCCGAAGCTGCAGCAAAAGTTCGGAACCGTCTCATCCATGTGCGCCATGCTGTTCCTGTTCGGGCTCGTCCTGCTGGCCATGGGGATCTGGACCTCGACTCAGTGGGTCGTCATCGCCGCAGTGATTTTTGCCGGGGCCCTGCTGGGGAATAACAACACCTTGATTACCACCGCCGTCATGAACGCCGCTCCCGTCGAGCGCTCGACAGCATCTGCGGCATACAGCTTCCTGCGTTTTCTCGGCGGGGCTGTCGCTCCGTTTTTTGCGGGGAAATTGGCGGAATGGTTCAACCCCCACGTACCGTTCATCGTCGGCGCAGGGTTTGTCATGGTATCGGTGCTGTTCATCTTCCTCAACCGGAGGCACGTGATGCATGTCGATCACGCCGGAGCCGGCCATTAACAGAGAAGGGCCTCGCCAACTGATGCAGCATGTTGGCGAGGCCTTTTTTTGTCAGCGCGTGCGGGGTCACCGTCGCCTACTGAACAGCTGGCTGGGCGACAGGCAGGACAGGGCCCTATACCATTAATTTGCAGACGTCATTGGCATACGCCACAGGGTCATTCACGGGCAGCCCTTCGATCAGCAGCGCCTGGTTGTACAGGACGTTCGTATAGACGCGCAGTTTTTCCTTGTCGCTTGCAAACGCCGCTTTGACCGCTTGGAACACCTCGTGATGCGGGTTCAGCTCCAGTACCTTTTCCGCTTTGATGTTGGGGTTGTTCGGCATGGACTTCAGCACTTTTTCCATTTCGATGGTCACTTCGCCGTCGGTTGAAAGGCATACCGGGTGGGTTTTGAGTCTCTTCGACACCCGTACATCCTTGACTTTATCCCCCAATACCTCTTTCATGAAGGCGAACAGATCCTTGTTTTCACTCACTTGAGACTCGCTGTCCGCCGTCTCTTCAGACTCAATCCCCAAATCGCCGCTCGATACCGCCTTGAATTCCTTCTCTTTATACGTCATCAGCATTTTTACGGCGAATTCATCGATATCCTCTGTGAAGTACAAGATTTCGTAGCCCTTGTCTGAGACGAGCTCGATCTGCGGCAATTTCTCGATGCGCTCGATCGTCTCCCCAGTGGCATAGTAGATGTACTTTTGCTCCTCTGGCATTCTCTCGACGTACTCGGTCAGGGTGACCAGCTTCTTCTCCTTGGATGAGTAGAACATCAAGAGGTCCTGCAGGGTCTCCTTGTTGCTGCCGAAATCGCTGTACACTCCGTACTTCAGCTGTCTGCCAAAGGTGTTGTAAAACTGCTCGTACTTCTCCCGTTCATCCTTCAACAAGCTTTGCAGCTGGCTGGTGATTTTGCTCTTGATGTTTTTTGCGATCAGCTTCAACTGCTTGTCATGCTGGAGAATCTCTCGGGAGATATTGAGCGAGAGATCTTCCGAATCGACCATTCCCTTTACAAAGCTGTAGTAATCTGGCAGCAGATCGGGACACTTGCTCATGATCAACACGCCATTGGAATACAGCTCCAGCCCTTTCTCGTATTCCTTCGTGTAAAAGTCAAAAGGCATGTGCTCCGGGATAAACAAAATGGCGTTGTACCTGACCACACCGTCGGCATGGATGTGGATATGTTTGACGGGCTTGTCAAAGCCGTAGCGTTTTTCCCGATAAAAATTTTCGTAATCCTCGGGTGTGAGCTCTGATTTATTCTTTCTCCAGATCGGCACCATACTGTTGATGGTCTGCTCTTCACGGTATTCCTCAAATTCACTTTCGCTGCCTTCCTTGGGTCTTTGCCTGGTGACGTCCATTTTAATCGGGTAGCGGATAAAATCGGAGTACTTCTTAATGATCGACTGCAGCCGGTACTCTTCCAAAAACTCATCAAAGTTTTCGTCTTCCGTATTCTCTTTGATTTTCAGAATGATCTCGGTGCCTACCTCATCCTTCTCGGCCGGGACGATCACGTATCCGTCAGCGCCGGAAGACTCCCACTTGAAGGCCTGCTCGCTGCCCAACGCTCTGCTGATGACCGTAACTACATCGGCCACCATAAAAGCGGAGTAAAAGCCGACACCGAACTGGCCGATGATATCATGTCCGTCCTTCAATTCATGTTCGCTTTTAAAGGCCAAGGAACCGCTTTTGGCGATGACGCCAAGGTTGTTCTCTAGCTCCTCCCTGGTCATTCCGATGCCGGTATCGAGGATTCGCAAGGTCCTGTTTTCCCTGTCGGGGATGATCTTGATGTAGTAGTTGTCCTGATCAAACCGCAAGGATTCATCCGTCAAGGCCTTGTAGTATATCTTGTCGATGGCATCGCTGGCATTGGAAATCAATTCTCGTAAAAATATTTCCTTGTGCGAATAGATGGAATGAATCATCAACTCCAACAGCCGCTTGGACTCGGCTTGAAATTGCTGCTTTTCCATGAAAGACTCCCCCTTCAGTATGAGATGGCACGCAGAAAGCATTTAGCACTCAAACAAATAGAGTGCTAATCATTTCTTAGATACCATATACATTTTTTGGCGTCAAGGTGTTGTTGGAATTTTTTTTGGAAACCTATTTTTCACTTGGACTTCTGGTTTTGGTATAAAACAATTGCAATCATCAAGATTCCTACTAAACCAATTCCTATAAAAATAAACCAGGTTTCTTTCCCGGGAGTACTTTCCTGAACATGCATCCCTGTTGCCACATCATGGCCAGTATCAACCGGGATCTGTTTCATGATGCTTGCCACTTCATCAAAGTTGTATGCGGTATTGGATTTTAGTTTGTCGTCTATATTTGCTGAAATCACTGGTTTGCCGGTAAATATAACTTTTTCGATCGCTTCGTCGACAAGCAGAATAACGGGAATTCTGACATTGGGGATTCCGCCGATCACATATGCCTCCATGCTCTGAGTATCGGCAGACGGAATCTTATTCATATGATCGATGTTCGATACCAAATCGTTTACATGACCCGGATAGGTCTTCACCCCCGAAACTTCCCATTTTCCCTCGTTTTTTTCCGCATACTCCTTTTGTTCCGGCGTTAATAACGTTTTTGCATCGTCTGCGGCTTTTTTCACCTTGCTTATCGTAACGATTACAGTGGACGAGTCTACATAGATGGGAAGTTCCCACATACATTCAGCCCTGTCTAAATGGCGCTTTAGTTCCTCTTTTGTATTTTTCTCCAAGCGAAACACGTCTACATCCACATATATTTTTACTGCATCGTCAAAATGAATATCCGTTTGTGCAATTTCACGTTTAACATGGCTATCAGGTACCACGGAGTTCACATACTTTACAATGTCATCTGCAAGATTTGCGATCTGCTCATTGTCTTTTGAGTCTTTCCATTTTTCTCGGTTCACTTCTCCTCCTTTGAAAGCAAAAACAGCTTCATAAGAGGAGAAGATAAAGAGGGTTATCAAGAACACTGCCAAAAACTTTTTCATAACAGGCCCCCTCCATTCCATCAGATTTCGCAACGGCTGCGCTCCTTAATCTCAAGACGACATGGAGCATCAAATCGTTGCATCCTCCTGGGGTTCAACAGGATAAACTTGCTGTCCGTCGTATCTTGTATCCTTATCGCGGGGATGCTCACTTCCGGCAATCCAAACAGAAAGGGGGCTGTCCCTCAGCCATTTTTAATGGCTTTTGGGACAACCCCTCGATGCTTACTGTTCGAACCAACAATGGTTATTTCGGCCCGCCTTCGCGTCTACTGAATGTCAGCCGCACAGCGAAATCCCATGTGACCTGTCGAACTGTCCGGCGTGTTGGAGCTGCGAGCAGCTACCCGGTACCGATTGCAGTAGGACTTGTGGCAAAGATAAGAGCCCCCCCGGATCACCTTGGCTTGCCCGCGAGGCGGTCCCTGCGGATTTTCGCGCGGACCATTGAGATGATAAGTGGGACTGAACCAATCGGAGCACCACTCCCAGACATTTCCCGCCATGTTGTATAATCCATATCCATTTTCTGGGAATGACTTAGCCGGAGCAGTTCCTAAATACCCGTCGGAAGCGTGATTTTTTACCGGAAATTTTCCCTGCCAGATATTGCAGTAATGCTCCCCGCCCGGCTTCAACTCGTCACCCCAGGGATATCGCTTCTGCACGAGTCCGCCTCGGGCGGCGAACTCCCACTCCGCTTCTGTTGGCATCCGTTTTCCCGCCCATTTGCAGTACGCCATCGCGTCATTCCAGGAGACGTGAACAACCGGATGGTCCAGCCTGTCTTCCACGCTGGAATCGGCTCCCTCCGGCCGCTGCCAATAGGCGCCTTTCACCGCCCACCACCACGGGGCGCTTTGCACCGACTGCATGACGTCCTGCTTCGCCTTCTCCGAGACAAAATGGTGGAACACAAACGACCATCCGTAACGTTCCGCCTCCGTCTTGTATCCGGTTGCCTCTACAAATCGCCGAAATTGCCTGTTGGTAACGGCACAAGTATCAAGATAAAACGGCGACAGGACAATTTGACGCACCGGTCCCTCACCATCAGCCGCAAACCCTTCCTTGCTGTCTGTTCCCATGAGAAATTCGCCGCCGGGAAGATACACCATGCCTTCCCGGTCAGGTGCATGGGTATTTTTGTCTGCAACAGGCATGTCATGCAGCAGTTTGCAGGTATTTCCCCTGCTGACAGAACAACATGGCGATGCGTTCTTCTCCGTCATCCTGACACCTCCTGAATAAGTGTTTTATCGTGCTTTCTTTGCTCCATTGACTGCTGTGTGTTGGAAAGGAACAATCCTTCTTTTGTTATTGGAACGCGGCATATCTTGACGGATATAAAAATTGATGGTGTTATATTGATGCATGGTGTTTTAACCTATAAGTTTACAATAAGGAAATAAGCGATGCCCTTTCTTAATGGGATTTGAAACGTTTCTTGAAGTGGGTATCCTCTCGGTAAGCATGATAAGAAATGATCTGTTCGTTTCGGAGGAAATGTATGCTAAGGCAATTTATTGGCGTTATGTCACCTAAACTGAAAAGCTTAAAGCTCCTGTATAGCTTGATTCGCAAACTTGGTCCGGTGAGAATCAACAAACTGGTCGAGATAACCGGATACAAGCATACGACTTGCGCTCGTTTACTCGATGAACTGGTACAAGCCGGGATAATTTGCGACAGTGGCTTGGGCGAGTCCAGCGGCGGGCGCAAACCGCTGATGTACGTTATCAAGCAGGATGCCTATTATCTCATTGGAGTCGAAATCTCCAGTTTATTTACCACAGTCACGTTGCTTGATCTGAATCTAAATCTATTGGAAGTCAAAACATTGAGGATGAATTCACATAGTACGGCAGAAGCCACTCTCGAATTTATCTGCGAACATATCCAGCGTATGTTGGAAACCTATCAGATAACGAATGAGAAGCTGTTGGGAATCGGCGTTGGCGCAATCGGATTGATTAACCCCGAACATGGGAGTATCATCCATCGTCATTTGCCTTCCTCACAAGGTTGGGCTGATACGAATATCAGCCAATACATCCAGCATCGCTTCAACACGCTTGTTTTGATGGGAAGCGGCATCAGTCTGGCCGCATTGGGAGAATTCCGGAAAAACCGCCAGGAAGACATCGAAACATTGGTATTTACGTCTGCCGGCTTGGAAATTCGCTGTGGTATTGTTTCTCAAGGGCAAATCGTCAGCAGCAAAAACAAAATGGAAGATTCATTCGGTCACATTACAGTAGATGTACATGGCCGAAAATGTTCGTGCGGTTCGTATGGATGCCTTCAAACGTACAGCAGTCTTCCAGCTATCCGTGACGAAGTGATCCGTCGCATAAAACGGGGATATCCGTCCCTGCTGGAAGAAATGGTACCAAACATTGAAGATGTTGAGTTTCACCATATTTTAAACGCCTTGGAACAGAATGACCCTCTTACTTATGAGGTGATACGGGAAGCTGCATATTATTTCGGCATCGGCTTGTCGAATGTGCTCTATTTAATCAGTCCAGACATCGTCATTTTTGGCGGACCGTTTTCGTCTAATTTGGTTTTTCGTGAAATCGTGTCCGAAACAGTTCATAAACGCACAGGCCATTACCCCGACAGCAACGTGAAGATACTGCAGTCAGTGTCTGGCCACCATGCTGTTGCCGTCGGAGCAGGCTGTATGATATTGGATTACTTTGTTGAATAATTGCCGGGCTAACCCCCGGCCGCCCTCTTATATCAGGCGGTACTCTTTCACGAGTGAACTCGCTGCAGAAAATTCGACACAAATCGATTGCTGTCGACTTCCAGACAAACTTGAATTTCCGCTCCTGCTTCACCTTCTGCTTTAACAGTACGCCCCCTCTGTTCTCCTTCTGTTACAACTTGAATCATTGTCGGAACAGCCTTTACGAGCGTGGGATCTACAACGATAGCAACAGTTAACGGGTCGTGAAGCGCACACCCGCCTAAATCGGGATCCCATCTACAGTAAAAACTCATATAAAATTCACAGGCCTCAGCCAAAAAACGAGATAATTTCGTATTTTTATTTCTCCAATCCGTTAAACATTCTTTTTTCAGCAGCGTTTTCATTGTGACATCCAAACCAACCAGGGTAACAGGAACCCCTGATTGGAAAACAAATTGAGCCGCCTCCGGATCCGTATAGATATTCGCTTCTGCATAAGGTGTAATATTACCTGGGACCGTTACCGCTCCGCCCATTACAACGACGCGCTTTATTAGATGAACAATTTCCGGATCCTTTTGGATGGCATATGCTACATTTGTTAGACTTCCCGTAGTGATAAGCGTCACCTTTTGAGGATGCTCCCGTACCTTTTCCACAATAAAATCGTGGGCCGGCTGATTCAGAGGCTGTTTTGCTGGTACCGGCAATTCCACATTTCCAATTCCATTTTCCCCGTGTACCCCAGACGATTTTTCGCGGGGGTCGGCTCCGGCAAATGTTTGATTAACACCAGGAGCAACGGGTATCCTTTCAGCTTCAAGCAGTTCTAACACTTGTAAGGTATTTCGTGTCGTTTCCTCAACAGTTGCATTTCCGAAGCAAGTAGTGAATCCCATTATGTGCAATTCGGGGCAATGTACGGCGTATGCGATCGCCAATGCGTCGTCAATCCCGGTATCTACATCCATAATTACGTATTCCAATAGTGTCTCCTCCCGCGTATCATGTGTTGAACAAGTCATCCCTCCTAAGCTTATGAGAAGCAGGAAATCAATATACACCAAGTTTTACCAGGTTTCGAGGTGTCTTCGGGTAGTCCTGCAAAACGATTAGATCCATTAATCGATCTCTAAGCTTCTGGCGAACATCGGCGAACTCTGGATTTGAAACGATGTTATTCTGTTCATTCACATCTTTCCCCAAGTGGAACATCTGCTCTCCATTGCCATTCGGATAGAATGTGTAGCGGAACTCTTTTGTTCGAATCGTTCGTGCCCAGCTATTCGGCGAGATATTCCATATTGAATTGTAACTTTCAATATAGGCCGCATCCCGCCAGGCCGAAGGTTTCTCTCCACGACACCATCCTAATAGAGAGCTTCCAGGCAAGGACTGGATATCCGATTCTGAAATATTATTGTACCCACTTGGCAAGGAAGGAGCCGGTAATGATGCCATCTCTAAAATGGTCGGGCAAATATCCTCGAGTTGAACAAGTTCATCACAAACTTTACCTGCTTGTACTTGCGGCCCGGCAATAATGAGCGGTACACGGATACATGCGTCATAGTGCTTTTCTTCTTTGTTCAACAAGCCATGATCATAAAGAAGATCACCGTGATCAGATACAAAAATAATATAGGTGTTCGCAAGTTGACCAGTTTCCTCCAAAGCGTCCATCACTAGACCAATTTGATAATCCAGGTATGAGATATCGGCAAAGTAGCAGTGCCTGACGTGACGCCAATCTCCAGTCACCGGTTCTTTTTCCTTGAAGTAGTGCGGTGCATGCGGGTCCATAGCCCACTCTGCCGGTACCGGAGCCGGAATCTTATCCACGTCGACGTAATTCATATACTCTGCCGGCGGAGCGTAAGGATAGTGGGGGCCAACATAGCTAACCTGGGCAAAGAACGGTTGATTGCTCCTGCTCATCTCACGTATAAACGATAAGGTGTTTTTCGTTATCCACGAGCTTTGGGATATCTCTTCCGGAAACGGCAGGGTATAGGCATCGCGGGTATTGTTCGGAAACTCCGGTGTACTCCACTCAAATCCTTCTCTGATTTGCTTAATCTTTTCCCGAAGATTTACCCGGTTCGGACCGTATTCTGCAAACACCGGCATATCGTCACACGCCCAAACCGTTGCCAATGCCTTCTCATAATATTCCGGGTGTTCTTGTTCAACCCAATCGAGCCATTCCCCGCTGCGGCAATCCTCCGTAACATGTGTAACGTCGAATCCATAAGCCCGGTAATCTGGATAACGGCTCTGTGAAAGTGGTTGAAAATGCATCTTTCCAATCCCCCCGGTTCGCCATCCATTTTCCTGAAGAACCTGCATAAATGTAGGGATCGAGGGATCAAGATAATATCCGTTCTCGATGAGTCCGTGTCCTCGGGAAGTGAGCCCGGTAGCGATTGTAGACCGAGATGGAGAGCAGACCGGATTGCTTGTAAAAGCGTTTGTAAACGTCACACCGCGTTGTTGCAGCCTGCAAATATTCGGAGTATGAGACGTTCCAGAAGATGCTGCTTCCAACCACTTCGCTGCAAGTTGGTCCACCATAAAAAGGATAACATTCGGTTTCTCGTTGCCGTTGCTGGTTTGTTGTGAATTAGCCAAGTTGATTCCCTCCAAAATGTAATCTGTCGCATTTACGGTTGGCAGCCTTTGCTTTGTTCTATCCGTGAGTTTTCTTAGCAGAAAAGGCTGCTACCACGGTTATGGCAGCCAATAAGAAAATATAAGCAGAAATGACCCATGTCCCGCCGTTTGACCATCCAAGCAGCAAACTGGCAATGTTTGGCATCAACCCTCCACCTAATACTGTCGCTGCCTGGAAACCGAGCGAGACCCCGCTATAGCGGACACGTGCACCAAAGAGTTCGGAATAGAAAGCAGCCTGAACACCAAACATTAGACCTATAATGATTTGTGAGAGTAAGAGAGCCAGAATAAACAAGGACGGCATTCCAGTATCAATCAACCAAAAAAAGGGGAACGCAAACAACAACATTGAAATGGCACCGGCAATATATACTGGTCTACGTCCAAAACGGTCCGAGAGCCATCCAGAAACAGGAGTTATAAAAAGATAAGCAAAACCGGAGATCAATGTGCTATTTAAGACAAAAGTGCTTGATAATCCTAATTGATTAGTAGCATAGGATATAATAAATACACCTACCAGGAAACCAAACGCTGCACTCCCGATGTGCAGTCCAACAGCGATTAACAAGTTTTTTGGGTAGTTGCGCAACACTTCTAAAATAGGAAGCCTGGCTTCGGTGTTTTCTGCTTTTATTTGAGCAAAAGCGGGTGATTCCAAAACCTTGAGCCGGATGAACAACCCAACTAATAACAGAGCGACACTTACTAGGAATGGTATTCTCCAACCCCAAGAGAGAAATTGTTCTTTGGTTAACAGAGCCAGTAAAACAGATGTCACTCCCGATGAAAGAATAATTCCCAGCGGACTCCCCATCTGGACCAAACTCCCAAAGAATCCCCGCCTGTTCTCTGGAGCATGCTCAACTGCCATAAGAACAGCACCTCCCCATTCGCCGCCTGCCGAAAGCCCCTGAGTAAATCGTAGGATGACAAGCAAGAGTGGAGCCCAAATACCAATGGAAGAATACGTCGGCAAGAGACCGATCAGGAATGTCGAAGTACCCATTATTAATAACGTTAAAACCAGCATTTTTTTTCGCCCAAGCCTGTCACCAAAGTGACCAAAGATGACTCCCCCTAACGGCCGGGAAAAAAATCCAATTGCAAATGTAGCAAACGCAAGCAGAGTGCCTGTTTGCGAATTGAAGCCAGGAAAGAATAATTGATTGAAGACCAGAGCGGTAAGCGTCCCATAAATTAAAAAGTCATAATACTCAATTGTGTTTCCAATAACACTGGCAATTGCCACCTTCAGAGGTGGTGTTGCTTGTCCTGCTTTCCCTGCCCCTTGATTTCTCATGTTTTTGCGCATCCTTCCTTATTTTCTGTAAGTTTATCCTTGAGCAATGAGATCATTTTAGCCTTCGCCCCGCAGAACGATGCCGTATCCATTATACGGGTAGGTGGTCTATTTTTTTTGCGGTAACTGCGTGTTGTCTAGCCATATGCAGCACTTTACCTTAGGAAGGGTTTAGGGCGAGTCAAGCATCGTTGAATTCCGGCTCCCCCCTCATTTAATTTAAAACGTTTCCAAATCTGTCAATTCAAAATTATCCCCCTCCTTTATTCGTGATTTGATACGTACATCATACTGAAGTTATCTTCTGTTGTAAATACCACTTATATCATTTTTTGAAAAAACATTTTAACAAAAATTATATTTTGAGATTAATAAGACGAATATTACCAAAAACCATCTTTATAATCTGGTGAATTTACATGTTTTTTATATTTTTATACAAAATGATAATGTTGACCATTGACTTTTTTCATTTTTTGAATTAAGTTCGCTGTATATACAGCTTACCTGTGTAAAGGAGAAACTATGGTTCATTTATTTTCAGAAACACTGTTACCCAAAAATCACAGTTTAAAGAAGCTATATAGTTTAATCCGAAAGCATGGACCTGT
This sequence comes from Brevibacillus sp. B_LB10_24, assembly GCF_046036945.1. NCBI lineage: Bacteria > Bacillati > Bacillota > Bacilli > Caryophanales > Paenibacillaceae > Brevibacillus > Brevibacillus sp. B_LB10_24. The sequence continues at coordinate 12,640 of NZ_JBJQOQ010000024.1, forward strand.
CTCTAAGGCAACCTTGATTGAAATGACTGGCTTGAGACAGTCGACCTGTACAAGGCTGCTGGAGGAATTGCTACATCTGGGTTGTATCTTCGAGAGCGGATTGGGTGAATCCAGCGGGGGCCGCAAGCCTTTTATGTACGAGATCTCTCCGGGTTTGTATTACGTGATCGGGATCGATCTCTCTCGTACCCACATGAAAATTATGTTAATGGACCTCCATTTGCGCCCCGTCGAGGAAACCCGTATTCAGGTAAGCCGCGAAAGCACCCCTCTATTCACGCTGCAATTTTTGGAAAAGAGCATACGTGCCATGCTGACCAAACACGGGCTGTCCACGTTACAGCTTCTCGGAATCGGCATTGGTGCAGTAGGTCCGCTCAAACGGGAGGAAGGGATGATTCTCAACCCCCACAATTTTCCTGCTGCCGGATGGGAAAACATCCCGATCAGCCAACAGCTCGGCGAAGCGTTTCAGACAAAAGTGTTCCTGGATAACGGCGCGAATACCGCCGTTCTTGGAGAGTATCGAGACGGGCTGTGGAAAGAAGCAGCCAATGTGGTATACAGCATTGCCGGCGTCGGCATTCGGTGCGGGGTCATGACTCACGGCCAAGTGGTTCGCGGTTCCGCGAACAGAGAAGGAGCATTTGGCCACATGGTCGTGGATGTACATGGACGAAAATGCACATGCGGTCATTACGGCTGTCTGGAGGCGTATGGGACGATTCCTGCCATCCGGAATGAAATCATTCGTCAGTTAAAGCGAGGAGCACGTTCACTGCTGAGCGATATCGCTCCCGACTTTGAAGAGATGCAATTCCAACACATCTGCCAAGCCATCGGAGAGGGCGACGAATTATCCAGCCAAGTCGTGATGGACGCGGGCTTTCATTACGGGATCGGGCTGTCCAACATGATTCACCTCATCCATCCGAACATGGTGATCCTGGGCGGCGCGCTGTTTACCGAACTGGATATGTTTTACCAAGCGGCAACCGATACGGCCAGGCAGCGCTGCAATCTGTCTGCGGCTAACGAAGTGAAGTTCAGCAGGGGAAGTCTTGGTGAAAATGCGGTCGCTGTCGGTGCAGGTTGTATGGTGATTGACTACTATTTGGAGTGAGAAGGTGATCTTATGGCAAAACCTCGGAACCGTACGACTCTGCTCAGAATCTTTGTGACCTTCTTCAAAATGAGTCCCGTCACCTTTGGAGGAGGGTATGCCATGATTCCCTTGTTTGAAAAAACGGTGGTTGAGGAGCAAAAGTGGCTGAAGAAAGAAGACATCGTCGACGTTCTGGCCGTTTCTCAAGCTGTTCCCGGATCGGTGGCCGTCAATTCCGCCACGTTCATCGGGTACCGCGTCGCCGGATTGCCGGGAGCGCTCGTTGCTGCCGCCGGAATTACGGTCCCTTCATCCGGCATTGTCATCGCCTTGGCTGCCTTGTTCATGGGATTCAAAGATCATCCGTACGTTCAAAGCGCTTTAAGGGGTATACATTCCGCTATCGTCGCTCTTATTCTGCTTGCGGCGATCAAAACGCTGAAAACATCGATCACAGACAAACTGACCTTTGGGCTTGCCGCTGTCAGCTTGCTCACCCTCTTATTTTTTTCGCTCCATCCCATCGACAATCTGTTGTTTGGGATCGCTTCAGGCTGCTTTCTGTACCTAAAGCGAAAATATGCCGTAAAGCGAACGGGTGGCCGCGGCAGTCGCCACCGCGCAGCTTTGTCTAAACATCGCATTGAGAAAGGAAGTTAATCGATGTTATGGGATTTGTTTTGCACCTTTTTCAAAATCGGGCTTGTCTCTTTCGGCGGCGGATATACGATGATTCCGGTCATCCAATACGAGGTAGAAAAACACGGTTGGCTGACGACACGGGAGTTTGCCAACGCCATCGCAATAGCCGGGATGTCCCCCGGCCCGATCGCCGCCAACTCCGCCGTTTTTATCGGATATAAAACGGCAGGCATGCCCGGTGCGATTATTTCGATCGCGGCTACTTTACTTCCTTCCCTTATTCTCCTTGTCCTCATTTCCCTGTTTTTTGTCAAGGTGCAGAATCATCCGTTCGTTCAGTCCGTCTTTTACAGCCTCAGACCTATTATCCTGAGTCTGATTTGCTTCGCCGCGATTCAATTTGCCTTGGGCAACCAACTGATCGGCGGGGACAATTGGATTGACCTGTTCGGCATCTTTCTCGTGTTAGGCTGTTTGTCGATTCTGCAATTTACGAAAATCCACCCTGTCGTTGTCATCCTGCTCTCCGGCTTTGCCGGGATGCTGGTCTATTCTTGAACGGATTACCCCATCATCTGCTTTACCAGGGCTCTCGTCCTTTCTTTCAACGCTTCATGATGAGAAGAGACCATTGCCGTTTTTTCGGCTTCGGGCTGGATATACAACTTCGCTTTGTTGACGGCGTTTGCCGCGTCTTGGAATGCGCCTGCGATCAGATGCAATTTTCCTTCATGTGACAGGATGTCCCCTGCGGCGTACAGCCCCTCCACGGAGGTTTCACTGTTCGGATTTCCTGCGATGTAACCGCCGTCCGCCGTTTCAATCTTCAGCTCGCTGTTGTCGAGAAAGGCCGTATCGCGTTCATAACCATGATTGACGATGAGCTCGTCGATGGCCAGCTGCGATACCGCTCCTGTGTCGTGGTGGGCCAGTTCAACTCGATCAACAGCTTCGTGGTTGTCACCAGCGATCAGCTTGGTGATCGTCGTCTGGAAGAGACAGACGACCGAACTGTTCAGGAGTTGGCTCACCTGTGCTTCGTGTCCGGCCAAAGCTTCTTTTCGATAGCAGAGGTACACTCTTTTGGCGATCGGCTCCAGTTCATTAGCCCAGTCGATTGCCGCATTCCCCCCGCCGGAGATCAAAACCGTCTTGTCTTTGAAATGCTGCAAAGACTTCACCGCATAGTGCAAATTTGCCGCTTCAAAACGCTCCGCCCCTTCCATCTCCAGCTTCTTGGGCTTGAGGATGCCGCTGCCTGTCGCGACGATCACCGTTTTCGACAAGTGACTCTGACCCGAGGCGGCGTGCAGGACGAAGAGCCCGTCCGAATTGCGGGAGAGGGAGACGACTTTTTCGTTTAACACCACTGTCGGGTGAAACGTCAGTCCCTGCTTGATCAGCTGTTCCATCAATTTTGCTCCGGACACGGGGGTTAGCCCTCCGACGTCCCAAATCATTTTCTCCGGATACACATGGAGCTTCCCGCCCAATTGCTGCTGGTACTCGATCAGCTTTGTCTTCAGTCCGCGAAGGCCGCTGTAAAAGGCGGAATAGAGTCCCGCAGGCCCTCCCCCTACAATCGTCACATCAAAGACTTCCCGCTGTTCCACCTTTGATCACTCCACTCAAAAACATTAATGATTCTCATTCTCAATTAATGTACCTCTATTTTGTTCATTTGACAACAAAAAAACGGTTGACAGCGGAAAAAAATCCCCTTATATTGTGCATGAGTGATACTGATAATCATTATCATATATTTGCATCCCTGTTGAGGAACGGAGGTTAAAACCGTGGTTCGCCTGTCTACAAATGAGTTGTGCATTGGCTATGGCAGCCGCTCTATTGTGAAGATGCTCAGTGTAGAGATTCCGGACAAAAAAATCACGACGATTATCGGTGCCAATGGCTGCGGCAAATCCACCCTGTTAAAAGCGATGACCCGCATCATCCCGCATCAATCCGGGGCAGTCATCCTGGACGGAAAAAATATTACGACCGAAAACACAAAGACACTGGCTAAGAAAATGGCCATCCTGCCGCAAACGCCGGAGGCCGTAAGCGGGCTGACCGTCGGCGAGCTCGTCTCTTACGGCCGTCATCCCTATCAGCGGGGCTTCGGACGTTTGACGATAAAAGATTTTGAGGTGATCGATTGGGCGCTGGAAGTCACCGGAACGGCAGAATTTAAATATCGTCCGGTCGACGCCTTGTCAGGAGGTCAAAGGCAGCGTGTCTGGATCGCGATGGCGCTGGCCCAGGAAACAGAGCTGATCTTTCTGGACGAACCGACGACTTATCTGGATCTGGCCCATCAGCTTGAAGTTTTGGAGCTTTTACAAAAGCTGAACGTCGAACAAGGCCGCACGATTGTCATGGTTCTGCATGATCTTAACCAGGCTGCCCGTTTTGCCGACTATATCATCGCTTTAAAAGATGGACAAATCGTCAAGGCAGGCCATTGTGAAGAAGTGATTCACCCTGAAGTGTTGAAGCAGGTTTTCCAGATCGACGCCGAAATCGGACGGGATCCGCGGACCAACAAACCGATGTGCATCACCTATAATCTGGTAAAAGGAGAGGCAAACCGTGAAACAAAGATGGATTCTCCTCGCACTTATGCTCTTGCTCACAACTAGCGCTTGCAGCGGCATGTCAGAAAAGACAAACAGCTCGCCTGGCGATACAGCCAACAGCACCACAGCGACGATCACGTATCAGTCGGAAAACGGGCCGATCGAAGTTCCTGCCAACCCGCAGCGCGTCGTCGTGTTATCTTCCTTCGCCGGCAATGTCATGGCTTTGCATGTCAATCTGGTCGGCGTGGACAGCTGGTCAAAGATGAATCCCCGCTTTCAGAGCGGACTGAAAGACGCAGAAGAAATCTCTGACGAGAGCCTGGAAAAAATCATCGAATTGGAGCCGGATTTGATCATCGGCCTGTCGACGGCCAAAAATATCGACAAGCTCAAAGAAATCGCCCCTACGGTCACCTATACATACGGCAAAGTGGATTACCTGACACAGCACCTGGAGATTGGCAAGCTGCTCAAAAAGGAAAAGGAAGCGCAAGCCTGGATCGATGACTTTAAACGTCGGGCTCAAAAGGCCGGCGAAGACATCAGAGCCAAAATCGGCCCAGATGCTACTGTCTCTGTCATTGAAGAATTCAACAAGCAGATGTATGTCTACGGGGATAACTGGGGCCGCGGCACTGAAGTGCTGTACCAGGAGATGAAGCTGAACATGCCTGAAAAGGTGCGCGAAACGGCGCAAAAAAACGGCTATTACGCCTTGTCCATCGAGGTTCTCCCCGAATTCGCAGGAGACTATCTGATCGTGAGCAAAAACCCGGATACGGAGAATTCATTTCTGGAAACCAACACGTACAAGAACATTCCAGCGGTAAGAAACGGCCGCGTATACGAAGCCAATGCCAAGGAATTCTACTTCAACGATCCGTTGACACTGGATTACCAGCTCGACTTCTTCGTGAAACATTTCCTTGGCGGCTAATTTCTCTGGGTATACGGTTAGAAAGGAGGATCCGTACAGATGAGACTGGAAAATCGCAGTAACACCCCATTTGTCTATAAGCTTGCAGCCGGAATTCTCCTGCTGATCGGCACCTGTATCGCTGCCCTGATCTTGGGAGCGGCCGATACTACGTTTCTGGATGTGTGGCAGGCATTGACATCCGAGGCTTCCAGCAGTGCCGGCGAGATGATCCGGGAAATACGCCTGCCGCGGGAGATGGCGGCCATCATTGTCGGAGCCGCTCTTTCCGTTTCCGGAGCGATCATGCAAGGAATCACGAGAAACCCGCTCGCCGACCCCGGATTGCTCGGGCTGACGGCCGGCGCCAAGGCCGCTTTGGCCGTCGCGACTGTATGCATTCCCTCGGTTGGCTACTTTGGCACGACGGTTGCCTGTTTTGCCGGGGCAGCGGCCGGAGTCCTGCTGGTTTTCGGCATCGGCTCCTTGAGAAAGGGAGGATTCGCTCCTTTCCGCATCGTCTTGGCGGGTGCTGCGGTTTCGGCCCTGCTGCTCGCCATCTCTGAGGGAATCGGCATCTACTATAAAATCTCGAAGGAAATCTCCATGTGGACGGCCGGAGGGCTGATCGGGACCACCTGGAGTCAGCTTCAAGCCATCACTCCTTTTATCGCGGCGGGAATCCTGGTCTCCCTCCTGCTGTCCAGACAGCTGACCATTCTAAGTCTGAGCGAAGAAGTGGCCGTTGGGCTTGGACAGAAGATCGTCCGGATCAAAATGATTTTATTTGCAGTCATCATCGTCCTCGCCGGAGCGGCAGTCGCGATTGTCGGCAACCTGGCGTTTATCGGGCTGCTGGTTCCCCATGTCGCCCGGGCCATCGTCGGGACGGATTACCGCTTGATCATTCCGATGTCCGCCGTATCGGGGGCGGTCTTGATGCTGGTCGCGGATACATTGGGCCGGACGCTGCAGGCACCGTATGAAACCCCTGTGGCGGCGATCGTGGCGATCATAGGGCTGCCATTTTTCCTCTGGACCGTCCGGAAGGGAGGCCTAGCCGTCTGATGATTCATCCCGCTTTGCGCCAAAGACAGCGATGGGTCGTCTGCTCCCTGCTGGCTCTCATCGCAGCGACAGCCGTGATCGGGATGGGCTGGGGCTATTCCTCCCTGTCCTATGGCCGGCTGCTTCCTATCCTGCTCGGTCACGGCACGTTTAAAGAAGAGTTTGTGCTGTACTCCATTCGCTTGCCGCGCATGCTCATCACCTTGCTCGCCGGGATGGCGCTTGCCCTGTCGGGGGCGATTCTGCAGAGAACGACGCGAAATGACCTGGCGGATCCCGGCATCATCGGGATTAACTCAGGGGCTGGCATCGGCGTTGCCGTCTTCTTTTTGGCGATGCCGCTCAAGCCGGATTCGTCTGTTTACCTGCTTCCGCTAGCCGCCTTCCTCGGCGCTTTAACGACTGCCTGCGTCATCTATGTCCTGTCGTACAAGAGAAGCGAAGGCCTGCAGCCGATCCGCTTCGTGCTGACAGGGGTCGGCTTCTCCATGGCGCTTTCCGGCATCATGGTGGTACTGATATCGTCTGCCGAACGTGAAAAAGTGGACTTTATCGCAAAATGGCTGGTCGGCAATGTATGGGGAACCGATTGGGTGTTTATTTGGACTCTGCTGCCCTGGTTAATGGTCTTGATACCCTACGCCTTCTTGAAGGCATCCCAGCTGAACATCCTCGGTTTAAGCGAGCCCGCGGCCATTGGCGTCGGCCTTTCGATCCAAAGGGAGCGGATCTCCCTGATGATCACGGCTGTTGCCCTGGCGGCTTCCGCCGTGTCCGTCACAGGCGGCATTTCCTTTGTCGGCCTGATGGTGCCGCACATCGCCCGAGCTTTGGTCGGCCCCCGTAATCAATTATCTCTTCCCGTTGCCCTGCTGATGGGCGGGTGGCTGCTGCTGGTCTCGGATACGATCGGAAGGAATCTGGTAGACCCCGACGGAATCCCGGCTGGAATCGTAGTTGCCTTTATCGGTGCGCCCTATTTTTTGTATCTGTTGTTGAAAAAATAAGAATCCTAGCAATCTCCCGGGCTGAGCTACATTTTTACTATTTACCTGTTGACTTTAATTGCTACAATATGTTAGTATAAGTTTTGTTAACGGGGCCATAGCTCAGCTGGGAGAGTGCTTGACTGGCAGTCAAGAGGTCAGGGGTTCGATCCCCCTTGGCTCCACCATACATTGTAAACAGAAGCGGCAGAGATGCCGTTTTTTTGTTGTACATAAAAACCCCCAGGCTAACTGGTGGTTCAGTAGATCATATTCACATGCTGAAAGCCCTCGACTTTTTCCACCGACATGCTTGCCTTCGTTTGTCTACAATTATAATCTAACACGGTTTTTAAATAGAATGTGCTGACAAAAACATGAATGTTTATTCTGTAAGGAAATATCGTATGAACTGACTCTTGACGGAGACAGGAACTTGATGTACTGTTATTTTACAAAATGAATGAACCATTCATTCAAAACCAGTGACGGAAGGAGATTTGCAATCATGAATACATTCATGAACAATAAGAGTTGGACCGTACAAGGAAAATACGTAGTCATTACAGGGGCCACGAGCGGCATCGGGCTGGCTGCAGCCAGAGAGCTCGCCATCAGGGGGGCAAATTTGGGCATCGTCGCTCGCGATGAGGCCAAGGCTAACGAGGTGGCCGCACAAATCAAAGCCATGACCGGCGGCCGAACGACTGTAGACGTATTTCTGGCAGACATGGCTTCCCAGCAGTCGATTCGTCAGGCGGCAGCCGATATTCTGGCCGTTTGTCCAAGAGTGGACGTCCTGATCAACAATGCCGGGGCCATGTTCGTATCGCGAAAGCTGACAGACGATGGCGTTGAGATGACCTGGGCGGTAAATCATCTTGCTCCTTTCCTGCTGACGACGCTGCTCCTCGATCGGTTGAAAGAAAGCGGGCATGCTCGCGTCATTACAACCGCTTCTCATAGCCACAAAATGGCTGGGAAGGGAATCCATTTTGACGATCTGCACGCAGAACGTCTCTATCGCTTCCCGCAAAAATCCCTGGGCGGCCCTACCATTCGCTACGCTGAAACCAAGCTTGCCAACATCTTGTTTACCTCTGAACTAGCCAGGCGGCTACAGGGAACCGGAGTCACGGCCCACTGCTTTGATCCCGGTCTGGTGGCGACGAATTTTAACAGCAACAATAAAGGCTGGTCAGTCCGTATGACCATGGCTGTGATGAAATTATTCTCCAGAAGCCCTGAAAAAGGGGCAGAAACAATGGTATGGCTGGCGGACACAGAGGAGATATCCGGTCAAAACGGCGGGTACTACACCGATATGAAACTGACGAAACCGTCCGTTCCTGCCGAAAGTATCGAGGCCGCAAAGCGCTTATGGGAGATAAGCGAGGAACAAACCCGGTTTCCTAAAGCTGATTAGAAACCTTATACATGGGGAGTGAGCGATTCTTGAACCAAAAACATGAAGATCAAATCGAACACAGCCACGATGAACGCAGAGAACAAATCAAGCGGGCTGCATTAAAAGTATTTGCGCGACGGGGAATTACCGGAACCAAGATGAGCATGATCGCTGCCGAAGCTGGTATTAGCCAAGGCCTTTCCTACCGCTATTTCTCTTCTAAAGAAGAACTCTTCACAATTCTTGTACAGGAAGCGATGGAAGAAGCGCAGACGGCGATTAAGAACGCCCACCAGCTACCCGGTACACCCTCGGATCAAATCAGATCCCTGACGATCAATATGCTTGATCCAGATCACAAATATGTTTTTTTGCTGCTTCAGCAAGCACAAACGTCTGATGATGTACCGGAACAGGCGAAGCAGCTTTTCGAAAAGTACTCTCCGAAGGATACGATTGAGCAGCTGATTCCTCTCTTCCAGAAAGGGCAGCAAGCGGGTGAATTTTCTGCAGGTGATCCATATAAGCTGTTGTTCCTCTACTTCTCCGTCATTACCGGGCTGATGCTGCAGGACATGCAGATGGATGAAATTGATTTGTTGCAGGAAGTCGACCTTTTCATGAAGATCATCACGAAATGAAGGCAGGTAATCCCAAAATCCCGGGAGAGTACGCCCATTTCTTCGCGTTCGCACGGCCTTTATCCGTCAAGGAATACAGAATTCGCACCGGCGTTTCCGGATAGACGTCACGCTTGACGATCTCCGCACTGCTCGGTCTCTCCGGCAGCCGGCTGCTCTCTTTGGATCGGCTCCTATTGATTCCCGCTCGGATACACGCTAACGATGAAAAACAGCATGTGAGACAAAAAAAGTCACCGCTGGCGGTGGCTTTTTTGCTGTCGGCATAGCTTTTCTTTTTTATCCAAACTGACAGCACATGTAGCTGAGCGAACCATATTCATAGCTGCGGTGCAGCATGCGGGCGGTACGGCTGTTGTCGGCTGCTCCCATGGCGATCAAGATCGGAATGAAGTGTTCATTGCGGGGCACAGCTTCCTTTGCGTGCGGAGCTTGCTGCTCATAGTCAAACAAGGCTTCGGTGTCCCAAGCGAGCAGGCGCTGCGAAAGCCAATCGTCAAAAGCTGCGGCCCAGGCTGCCGGCTGGGTGCTGGCCCAGTCGATTCGCCGCAGGTTGTGAACAGTGCCGCCGCTCCCGATGATCAGTACGCCCCGTTCCCTCAGACCGGCGAGAGCTTTGCCGACGGCGTACTGCTCGCGGGGAGCAAGGCCTGGATTGACGGACATCGCGATCACAGGTATGTCTGCAGCCGGGTACAGCAAACGAAGGACCACCCATGCGCCGTGATCGAGGCCGCGCACCGGATCAAGCTCGCTTGAAATCCCCTGGGCTTGCAAAAGCGATCTCACTTCTTCCGCCAATTTTACATCCCCGCTTGCCGGGTAGTTGATGCGGTAGAGTTCGTCAGGGAAGCCATAGAAGTCGTAAATCATCTCGTACTGTTTCGCTCCGCCTACCTGCTGGACGGGATGCTCCCAGTGTGCCGAGAAGATCACGATTGCCTGCGGGCGCGGCAGATCTTTGGCCATCCCTTCCAGAAAACGGGTGTACCCATTGTCCTCGAGAGCGAGCAGCGGCGCGCCATGCGCGATGAAAAGAGACGGTACCATTTTGATGCCTCCTTTGCTGATATGTTGATTGCAAAAATTTTCTCACATACAAGTGATTAGAAAAACTTGGCTTATCGCCAAGTCAAATAGCGAAAGAGTCAGCGAAATGAAACTTTCCGATAGTATAAAGAAACCGTGGATGAAAGATCCACGGTTTTCAGGCGTTGACTATGCGCGAACCGGTTCCTTGGCAAAACGCGCTGCTGCTTCACGGGCCTGCTGGATCGCCTTATCTTTGATGGCTTCCGCTTCTTGCGGCATTTGGTTCATCCCTTCTACATAGACAGATTCGACATCATTGATTCCCACAAAGCTAAGCGCAGTGCGCAGGAAACGGTCGCCGAACTCGATCTCCCGGGCAGGACCTTCCGAATAAACGCCGCCGCGGGCCTGAATGTGTACAGCTTTGCGGTTGGTCATCAGGCCGATCGGACCGTTTTCGGTGTATCGGAACGTTTTGCCGGCAACGCAGAAGGCATCGATGTACGCTTTCACTACAGCAGGGAAGCTGAAGTTCCACATCGGAGTGACAAACACGTATTTATCAGCGGACATGAACTGCTCAAGCAGTTCGTTCATGCGGCCTACTTTCGACTGTTCGACAGCGGTCAGTTCATCCCATGGCTTACCTTGCTGCAATTTGCCCCACGCGCTGAAGACATCTGCGTCAATCTGCGGCACTTCCGCTTTGAACAGATCCAGTTCAACGATCTCGTCACTTGGATGAAGCCGGCGGTATTCCTCCAGAAAAGCTTGTCCCACTGTCAAACCGTAGGACTGCTCCGTCGGTTTCGGATTTGCGGTAATGTACAGTACTTTTGCCATTTTCTTTCTCCATCTCCTCGTGTAATTTGTAAAAGTATATATACTTACTTTTAGTTAGTATATTACCCAGTTCACCGCTGTTTGTCAAGCAATTTGATCCTCATCGGCATGCAAAGAGAATTGGCTGTTGCGGAGCTTTCCGTTACAATGAGAAAAGCTTCTAAAAGAAGCCCTATCGAAGAAGTTTGTCCTTCTTTAGCGGATGCTTTTACCGAGGTCAATGCTGGATGCAGACGCTGAGGTACTTTGTCATGCAGGATAAGGAAGCTATCTCAAGAAGTTATACTTTCTTATCCTGTTTGAAAAAGGGAGAATTTACATAAACCGGAGGGTAATTGTATGCATCTGTTTCGTTGGAAGACGTTATTCTGGGGCGCGGGAGTCGTCATTGCCGCTTTTATCATATGGGCCGGGTACGTCCTGCATCTCATCGCTGCAATAGAAGCGGCAGCTGTCGCCAGGCGGGCTGACGTGGCGATCGTCCTGGGCGCCGCGGTTTGGGGCGACAAGCCCAGTCCGGCACTGCGCGAGCGGCTGGATCAGGCTTGCCTGCTGTATGAACAAGGGTTCGTTCCCTACCTGCTGGTCAGCGGCGGGCTGGGATCGGATAAACAGCTTGCAGAAGCTGATGTGATGAAGGAGTACTTGCTGGCAAAAGGGATACCTGAGCAGCGGATCATCACGGAAAGCAAGGCGACCAGCACCTTTGAGAATTTGGCCTACAGCAAAGAGCTGATGGAGCAGCACCAATTTCACACGGCTTTGGTCGTCAGTCACGGTTTTCATTTGGCACGAGCCGAAGCAATGGCCAGGACGCTCCAGATGGACGCCTATCCTGTAGCGTCTCCTACTCAGTCCCTGTTTATCCCGTATCACAAGGCGCGGGAAGTGTTTGCCTACACCAAATGGAAAGTGAGCGAATGGCTGTCCTGATGGCAGGAAACTTTTTCTGTCAGTCATTCGTATGCAAAGGTACCAAAAACAAGGAGTGTTGCCTGTGAAGTATCAAGCCGGGGGAGTCCCCCTTACCTGCCCGTGTTGCCAAAACGATACCTTTGACAAGGATTACCGCCAGCTCAATACGAGAGGGGCCACCTTCTTCGGGTTGGATTGGGCGAATCGAGAAGCGGCCATTCTCGTCTGTCAACGCTGTTCTTTTATCGCTTGGTTTATGGACGATCCCGCCGAAAGGTGATCGTCCTTTTTTTACAGACTTTTCCGCCGGTTTTCCCCTTCGATGACATAGGCGTTCGTATAGTGGCGAATGCGTTCCATGATGCGTTTCGCCTTGGTGTTTTCGATCCGGTTGCCGTTGCTGATCGACAAATGCTCCTCCAATTCGTCAAAGGAGTAGTTGGAGGTGTACAGCGTAGGCAGATGGCCGTTGACGCGCTGGTGCAGGATCACGCCCAGCACTTCGTCGCGGATCCACGGCGTGACGCTTTCCGCACCGATGTCGTCGAGGATCAGCACAGGGATTTCCTTTAGCAGCTCCAGCTTGCCGACGTAAGAGTTGTCCGCGATCGACTCCTTGATCTCCCGGACAAAATCCGGCACATACACCATCAAGGAAGCAATGCCGCGGCGGGACAATTCCCGGGCGATCGCCCCCATCAAATAGCTTTTGCCCACGCCGAACGGTCCGTGTAAATACAGGCCCTTCCCCTGCTTTTCGCCAGGCGCAAGCTCGCGGCAAAACCGCATTGCGGCTGCCACCGTCAATTGATTGGACTCATCTACTTCCAGCGATTCGAAGGAAGCGGACAGCGTCTCGTCAGACACGTAGTAGCTGCGCACCAGCCTGCGGGTGCGCTCCTCCTCTTCATGGGCCCGCTGTTTGTCGCAGGCGACCATCGCGCTGACCACCTGTCCATGCTGCACGTCCAGCTCGGCATAATGACCGCGCACCAGATTGGGACACTTGGAGAGTCCTGGGCAGTTTCCGCACCAGTAATGCTCTTTTACCGCCGTGTAGACGGCGGAAAGCGAGCGGAGCAAGTCGTCCCGCTCCACCTGGGGGTGGTTTTGCCGAAACGCTTTTAAATAGTCTGACGAGCGAAGCATTTTGTCCAACTGCTGCTCAGGGGACAGGAGGTTGCGCGGGCTTCGTTTGTTTAATTCCTCCATAAATTGGTTGATCGGTTCCATCTATTCTTCTCCTCCCCTGTCTGGCTCGCGCAGAGATTCAAACAATGCCTTCAATTCCGGATCGTCCATTACGGTACGCTTTGATTTTGGCTTGTCCAACGGCATTTTTTCCTGTGCTTGTGCTTGTTCCCGCTCCAGCTGCCGCTGCACGGACGCCGGAAGCTTGTCCTGCAGAATCGCTTTGCCTGCCTTGCGCCGAGGCGAATGGGCGGCTTCCTGTCTCTTTGTCTTCGCCTCGTCTGCCGCTGCCGCCGCCTGCTGTCTCGCTTCTGTGCGGGCGAGGATGACGCGGACGGCCTCTTCCACTGTACTGACCTGTTTGGCCTTCCAGCTGTCCCGAATCGTTTCAATGAAGGCCTGCGGCAGCTCCATGTTCGTCTCGCGGAGCGTGTACAGCAGCAGGGCATTGGCTACTTCTGCGGGCAGGCCGTCTTGGAAGATGAGCGTTTCCGCGCGCTCCAGGTAGATCTTGCTCACCCTGCCGCCGACCGCCTGTTCCAGTACGATCAGAGGCGAAAACTGGCGGCAGACGCGGAAAAAGGAGACGCTGCCCGTCTCCGGCACAGTACCCGGGGACAGATCTTCCGCGGGCGGCAGTGATACGGAGTCCCGCTGCAGGACGCCATCGACGTATTTTTCCCGGCATCGCTTTCGCAGCGCCTGCCGATCCAGCTGGCCCGCTGCGTCAAACAGTTTCCAATCCCGCAGCTCCTGGCCCATCTGCCAACTGCTCATCTGGTAAAAGTGCAGGATTTTATAGATAAACTCGATATTTTCTGCGCCAAGCACTGCCGGAGCATTCGCATTGGACGGCAGATGCATCCTGATAAAGGACAGGTCGAGAGCCGAGCTGGCCTCTGCCTGGTATTCGGTCTGCATCGGTGGAGCCGGGTAGCTCGTCTGCATCTGGGAAAGAAATCTCTCCGTCTCCGAACCGGGGCGAATATCCAATTCGGACGCGGAGAGTGTATGGTATACCTCGTAAAACCGCTTGGTGACATTTTCTTCGTACGGATACTTCTCGTCCAGGTCTGCCCCTTGCCGGTCTGCGTATCTGCTCCGCAGTTGTTCGTATCTGGGCCGCTCGACCTTGTTGAGCAGCATGACCGACCAGACCTCTTCCTGAAAAAACTGCCCTGGGGACAAAGGAGGCTTGAGCAGATACTCGTAAAAGTAGTCGCCATCCCGGTTCTCCCGCCTGCGCACCTCCAAGAGGCCCATCGCCTCCAGGCGTTCCCTGGCGCCAAGCAGTCGGTCCAACGGCAGTGAGGTGATCAGCATCAGGCTGCGGTGCGTGCCCTCCGCCGATGCACCGCTCCGCTCCTCCAATTCGTGGGCGAGCAATTGGTAGAGGGCATGCGAATCCGGTCCGATCAACGGCAAATAGAGATGGGTTACGTACCCCATCTCGGCAAAGCTAAGCGGCCGAATCATCCTCACCAGATAGCGGTCTTTGGGCGTCAGTTCGTTCCACACTACTCGCATGATCGAAAATCCTTCCTGCCTGTTCTCATCATACTATTATAGCATCCTGCAAGCAGGGTTTGGTAGAGCGAGTGCAGAGAGGATCAGGAGGGCTCAGTCAAGCCGCCAATTGTGAACCGTCCGAAACGGCTGCGTCCCCCACTGTTCGTCCGGCAGGTGCAGACGACTGGAAACGAAGTATGGCTGCTTGACTTCCACCAGGGGAACAATTGGCAGATCAGCGGCGAACAAGCGCTGCCACTCGGCGAACAGCTTCTTGCGCTCTGATAGCGGCAGGATCAGCCGGCCTCTTTCCAGCAGTTGATCTGCGCGGCTGTTGACGTACCGGGATGCATTAAGCCCCAGTTCCCCCACTTTTTCCCTGCTGTGCCAAAGCTTGGACAACTCTCCCGGATCTTCCGGATAGCGCCAGCCATAAAGGTAAAGATCAAACGGTTTTCCGCCGAAAATATAAGAGACGAACTCTTTTGGAGGCAGCGGTATTGTCACGATGCGTACCGGAAGATCAGCCCATGACCGGATCAGACTGCGAAGCAGCCGTTCACGCACCCCGTTCTCAGCCGGATACACCAACGTCAGCGTGAGCGGATTTTTGGCGGAAAATCCCTTGGCCGCGAGGGTCTTGGCCGCACCTGCGCGATCGTAGCGGGGAAGCCCTCCAGGGGCATAGGCAAATGAATGCGGGGATACCGGGCCAAGAGCCGGTTCAGCGTATCCGTAAAAGACGTCCTCGCTAATCCGTCCTGCAGAAATGGCCTGGGCTAAAGCCCGCCGGACGGCAAGATCGGCAAGCGGGCCGCTCTCCAGGTTAAACCCGAGGAAGTGATACCCGCTTCCCCCGCCAGCCTTTGCCACTAAGGTGCCTGCAGCATCTGCCGTGCCGGCCAGCCGACTTACCATATCCGGAGAGACAGGACACCAGTCGATAGTGCCGCCAGCCAGCTCGCCGGCCATCCCCGATGGCTCCACAGGGCGGACCCTGATGGCGTCCAGGAGAGGTTTTCCTTCGCAATACGCAGGATTGGCAGCAAATCGCCATTCATGCGGTGAGAGCTGCATCGGCTGAAAAGGTCCCGCTCCGAGCAGTCTGCCAGCTTGCGACAGCTCGCCGATTTCCTTGACTGTTTTGCCGGCCAGCTGGTTCCTGCAGAGAAGCGGCGCGGTCAATGTGGAAAAAAAACGCATATCATCCCGCTCCAAGGCGATCCGCACCGCTTTTCTCGCGGTATCGACGGTGATGCCCGAGATGTGCTCCGCCTGGCCCGAACGATAAGCCGAGACGCCTTTAATCTGCCCCATCGCCTGACGCCAGACGCCGTAGTATTCGGGGCGTGCGTAGGTTTCCAGGGTGAACAAAACATCGTCCGCTGTGATCGGACTGCCATCAGGCCACGTCCCGCCTTCCCGCAGCTTCACGACGATACTCGGTTTGCCGTTCTCGCGCTCCACCGTATAGCCGGCAGCGAGCGCCGCGGTGTACCCCTTTTCTTCAGACGCGGCCAAGAGCCCGCGGTAAGCCAGGAACTCCAGCGGGTTGAGCCGGGCCTCTTGCTTGCTCTGGCCAAACGGGTCAAATGCAGGCAGTGTACCGGGGGAGCCGATTACCAACTCTTTTCCATCATGCGACGCTGCAGCGGCCTGGTGATTTTTTGTCACTGACGCTGCCGCAGGTGTCTGATCGTAAACCTGATTCTGTCCAGGGGCACAGCCGCACATCGCCGTCGCTGCGGCTAAAAGCGCCCACAGCCATCGCTTGGAAAAGCCGGCTTTGGTCATTCAGAGGTATTTCCTCCTCCCTCGTCTGAGTTTTTTTTGCTTTGTGTCCGAGCGTGGGTCAGCAGTTCTTCCAACTCGCACATGAAGACATTGATATCCTTGAACTGGCGGTATACGGAGGCAAATCGGACATACGCTACTTCATCTACGTAGTATAACCGTTCCATTACCATTTCTCCCACATCTTTGCTGGGAATTTCCGCCTGAGCCTGACTGCGCAGCTCTTTTTCGATTTCGTTTACGACGTTTTCCAGCACTTCCAGCGAAACAGGCCGCTTTTCACAGGCGCGTATCAGACCGCGCAGGATCTTCTCCCGGCTGAACTCCTCCCTGGTTCCGTCTTTCTTGATGATGAGGAGCGGCGTTTCTTCTACTGTCTCAAACGTGGTAAACCGCCTGTTGCAGGCTTCGCACTCTCGGCGGCGGCGAATGGATTTATTGTTATTAAACGGCCGGGAATCCAACACTCTCGTCCCGTTATTTTCACAAAAAGGACAACGCATAATACGATCATCTCCAGAACTTTCAATACTTTTTAGTGTCCCTCAACTTTTTTCTTGCGTCAAGCGAAAATCTTTTATTCCTATTTTAATCAACTGATTTTAGAATAGGAATATACGTGATTAGGAGGGGAACATATGCGCCTGGTCTCTTTAAAAAATGCGACGCCGGGAATGAAGCTGGGCCGGACCGTGTTTACCGAAGACGGGAAGGTCCTGCTCGGAACAGGTATGGTCTTAAACGAGCGGCTGATCCAGGGGTTGGAAAAAGCCGGCATCGATTCCATATACATAGATGATCCCCGTACTGCTGATATCGAAATAGAAGATGTCATCCGTCCGGAAACCCGGCAAGCTGCCGTTGAGGTCGTGCAAAAAACGATCAAGCAAATTCAGAACACCAATCGCCTGGCAAGGCGGATTTCTGTCAAAGATATGGGGATGCATTTCCAGCAAGTGTTTCACGCAATTCTTGACGATTTGATGGGCAGCGAAGAGATCGTCGTCCATTTGGCCAACATCTCCTCCCGCTCGAGCGCGATGTACCACCATGCCGTGAACGTCTCGGTTTTGGCAACGGCAGTCGGCATGTCGCTCGGGTACAACCGGAAGCAGTTGACGGAACTTGGAATCGGCGCCATGCTGCACGACATCGGAAAAATCGACCTGCCTAAGGAACTTTTGGACAAACGGGAGCGCTGGACGCCTGAAGAGTACGAAATAAGCAAACAGCACACCCGATACGGATTTGACATCCTGCGCAAGCAGCACGATCTCTCCCTGCTGTCCGCCCATGTCGCTCTGTCGCATCACGAGCGGCTTGACGGCAGCGGCTACCCGCAAGGACTAAAAGGGGATCAAATCCACGAATACGCACAGATTACAGCCATCTGTGACGTCTACGATTCGCTGACCACGCCCAGGCCGTGGCGCCGGCGGTTCATGCCGCAGGATGCGCTGGAATACCTGCAGGGATCGGGCGGGCACCTGTTCGAGCACCATCTGGTCAGTGCATTCTGCCGGCACATCGCGATCTTCCCGCTGGGCAGCAGCATCGTCCTCAATACGGGCGAAGCCGGGGTTGTCTGCAGGGTAGATCCCAATTACAGCCAGCGTCCGGTTATCCGCGTCCTGAAAGACGGTCGGGGAAACGACATCTCGATGCCGTATGAGATCGATTTGAAGAGTGAACTGAAGTACTTTATCATCGGTTTTGAGGATGAAAGCCTGTTCGTCGTCCCCGAAACATAAAGAAACGCAGTAAGAAAAGCCCTCTACGAAAGCAACCCGCTTTGTTGTTTCTGCAGACAGCAAAGCGGGTTTGATTTTCGTTATGTGAACATGATCGGCGTCTTAGTAGCGCTCCTCCGCAAGCTTCTGCGCTTTTTGGATGAGCAGCGCCACATCGGCACGGCTTAACGTTGAATTCGGCTGGAATTCCGCCTTGCCATTGGTGTCCCACAGCCCCAGCCCGTCACTTATCACCGCTGCCGGCAGTTTCTGCTTTGGTACGTCGCTAAACTTCGCTGCAAAGAGCTCCGGCTGGCCGAGCAGCGGTCCATAGCCAAATAAACGAAGCAGCATTTCGGAAGCCTCAATTCGTGTGATGGGTGAGTCGGGTGCAAAGGTTTGCCCTTGATCCGAGATGATGCCCCTGTTCACTCCCTGCTGAATCGCTGCATAGTTGGGGTGATTCGCGTTCACATCATGATACGGCATCGGTTTGACTTCTTCATCAAAATAGCGCCGGGGCCTATCAACTTTACTGGAGAGGCGCAGGAGGATCGATACGTATTCGGCGCGGGTCACTTCCCTCTCCGGTTCCACTTTTCCGTCCTGCACCGCAAAGTAACCCTCTTTCATTGCTCTTTGCAAGGCTTCCTTAGCGGGGTGGCCTTCGAGATCCTGCGGCTGTCGCTGCTTGCGCAGTTGGTCAAGACTGATCCACTCCCCGCTGACGGCGTCGACAAACCCTTGCTCTCCGAGATAGCGATAGACAAGCTTGGGCGCCGGCTGCTTGTCCGGCTGAGCCAGGTATTGCGGTTGGATAAAGTAGGTAAGCATCGGCTCCTTATGTTCCGCCTCTGCTTGAATCGCTTTTTCCTTATCGACCTTTGCCGTCAGTGCCGGAACCTCTGCCAATAGATAGGTATTGCCCGACCATAAGCGCACTGCCTTGCCCGTTACCGCATCTACGTCGACGTAGGTCCTGGCATTTTCCACCGGAACACCCGCTTTTAACCAGCCGAATTGAACAGTGTAGCTGCTGTTATCTCTTGATGATGATGTCTGGATGTTTTTTGCTGCTTCGTCGTCGATCAGGTAGATTTCACCCAAGCGATCCTGGTAGATGATTTTTACCAGATTAACAGCGCTCTCTTCGGCCTTATCCAATGATACAGTCGAGTCAGTCTTTTTTTCGGAACGTGTATAATTTTCGCCGCTGGAATACCCCGTAAACTCGCCGCGGTCGTTGATCTCAATCCTGATCTCTTCCGTGTCTCCTTCCGCTTTCGCCGGAAGGAAGGAAAAGCCCCAGTGGCGCTCGACGATTCCCTCCGGTCCCACGCCAGAACCGCTGCTGCGGCTGTTTCCCTTCTGGTATTCCCCGAGAAATTTTTTGATCCACTGGTTGGCGATATTCTCCGCTTCCTGCTCGTCGATCAGCTTCTTGGGAGGATCACTTTGCCGAATCGCGGTGCCCAAAGGGGTGATTCCCTTCTTTTTGGTGGCAGGAAATCCCGTAGATGTCAAAGCCTCGCCCGTCACCGCGTCCAGCATCGCCGGATCGTCTTCCGAATACTGATAGACTAACCGGTAGGACGGTTTTGCTCCCCAATCGCCGGCGCGGGCAGTCAGATTGACGTATTGCAGCGAAGGGTTGATGCTGTCCTTTAATTTGTCTGTCAGATCCTTCACCGTCTCTTGCGGAATGCTGCCCTCATACCAATTTCTGTTGTAATTGGTTATCTGCCCCTTTTGGTTTACCACAATTTGGATTCCATTTTCCGGAAAGGGAATATCGTTTTCCACTCTCGTATAGAAGAACAAATACTCATCTGTCCCGGTGTAGTAGTTGGCCGCGCTCGTGTATTCATTCGCTTTCGACAATTTCGGCATTTCTTCGCCCGCTGCCTTTTTCAGGTAATCTGCGGCGATTTTCCCCGCTTCCTCTGCGTTCAGCGGCTTTTTGTTATCACTGTCCCACTGGTCCGCCTCGTATCGAAACATATTCAGCAGTTTGCCAGTGGCTGCATCGACAGTTGCGCTGATCATCCGGTCTTTTCCTTTTTCCTGCCAGCGCAATAACCAGACCGGACTAGAGCTAAGGGGGTATCTGTCTTCCGACAGCAACTGAACCGATTCGTTGACAAAGCCATCCGGAATGTCGATCAGCGATTTCGCGATTTGAACCGCCTGCTCCTTGCTGATCGCTGCCTCCTTGTCAGCAGCATGGGCAACGCTCCCCCCGGCAATGGAACCGGGTACCGACACCGGAGGCACAGATGCCAGTACTGCTGCACAGACCGCCAGTTTGGCCAATCGCGACCTGCGTGAAATGCCTGTCCATTTCAACATGACCTTCCTCCTTTTCGCTTGAGTTCTTTTCCTCATCCTCCCTATCTTACCAAATATGCGAAAGAAAATGTCAGCAAATTTCCAATTTATTTTAGAAAAACTTGGCTTATCGCCAAGTCAAATAAAGAAAGCCTTCGTTTTTCTTATCCTTTCATCATTTAACGCGTTAGCGAAATTAAACTTTCCGAAAGTACAACAAAAAAGCGAACCGCCTTATTGGCGATTCGCCCCTCTTGCCTGTTATTTCGCAGCTCCCGCTGCCGCGGCCACTTTCACCTCGTTGTACATCCGGGAGACGTGCCGTACCAGGTCGACGACGCGGCAGGAGTAGCCCCACTCGTTGTCGTACCAGGCGATAACCTTCACTTGCCGTCCGCCCATCACCATCGTTGACAATCCGTCTACAATCGAAGAATGGTCGTTGCCGATAAAATCGACGGAAACGAGTGGTTCCTCGCAGAATTCGATGTAGCCTTTCATCGCTCCCTGGCTCGCTTTTCTGAGAACGCGGTTCACCTCGTCAACTGTCACGTCGCGGCTGACGTTTACGACCAGGTCAACGATGGAGACGTCAGGCGTGGGCACCCGCAGGGAAAAGCCGTTCAAGCGGCCGTTCAACTCTGGCAGCACTTTGCCAACCGCGCGGGCTGCACCCGTGCTCGTCGGTATAATCGACTGTCCGCAAGCCCGGGCCCGGCGCAGGTCTTTATGGGGATTATCCAGGTTTACCTGGTCGTTGGTGTACGAGTGTATCGTCGTCATCAGTCCGCTCTCAATGCCAAACGCTTCATGCAGCACTTTTGCTACCGGCGCCAGACAGTTGGTCGTACAGGAAGCGTTGGAGACGATGTGAT
Source organism: Brevibacillus sp. B_LB10_24 (assembly GCF_046036945.1). Lineage (NCBI taxonomy): Bacteria > Bacillati > Bacillota > Bacilli > Caryophanales > Paenibacillaceae > Brevibacillus > Brevibacillus sp. B_LB10_24. The sequence continues at coordinate 34,205 of NZ_JBJQOQ010000024.1, forward strand.
GTTCATCGTGTTGGTAGACATGGTCATTTACGCCCATGACGATCGTGGCGTCTTCGTCTTTACCCGGTGCGGTGATCACCACTTTTTTTGCTCCGCTCTGCAGGTGCTTGCCTGCGCCTTCGCGATCTTTAAACTTGCCTGTCGCCTCCACGACGATCTCCACGCCAAGCTCGCCCCAAGGCAGATTGAGCGGATCGCGGTCTGACAGAACAAGGGTCGGCTTTCCGTCGACAATGATTTGATTATTCTTAACCTCGATTTTATTGTCAATTCGTCCGTGAATCGAATCGTATTTCAACAGATGTGCCAGCGTTTCCGGGGGGTAGCTTGCGTTAATCGCAACTACTTCCATTTCAGGATTCTGGATGGCACGGCGGAACACCATGCGTCCAATGCGACCGAATCCGTTAATACCAATTTTAATCGTCATATTAGGACTCCCCTCCACCTTATGAGTTACACTTTATCTGCTATCTCTATTATAATCAGTATGTCACATTTATCAATGTGTTTTACTAAAAAAATAAAATTTGTACATTTGATTGTACGATCTTCAGGCTTTGCCATATGTGGGCATGTCAAAAAAACAACGCGAAGAATCCCTTTTGGGGCACTTCGCGTTGTTCAGTCATATGGTTTGGAGAATCGGTTTCACTGGTCAACTTTGAACCTGTGGACGGAGTTATTCAGTTCCTGAGCCATGTGACGTAAGGTTTGCGCCGAAGCAGATATTCCTTCCATCGACGCCAACTGTTCCTGTGAGAACGAAGCCGCGTCTCTGCTCATGTTGTAAGACGCTTTGGCGATGTGATTCAGTTCCACAATGGAAGCTGTAATTTGTTCGGAACCAGCTGACATCTGTTCCGTCGCCACTGAAACTTCCTCGAGCTGTGCGGCAATCTTCTCGGAATCTGCAACAATGTTTTGAAACATTGCCCCTGCCCGTTGCATGATTTGGTTTCCTTCATCCGCCTCTCGTGTGCCAATTTCGATGGAACGAATTACTTTGAACGTATCATCCTGAACTTTTCGGATCATATCGGCGATCATGTCTGCTGACTGTTTGGATTGTTCCGCCAGCTTTTTGACTTCACCGGCGACAACTGCAAACCCTTTTCCCTGTTCCCCGGCTCTCGAGGCTTCAATAGCGGCATTTAAGGCCAACAATTCTGTCTGACTGGTAATTGCTGACAAAACCTCGGTTATGCGATTGATTTCATTGGATCGTTCCCCAAGCTGTCTTACTAAAACGGATGATTCATGAACCGTTTTGCTAACCATGTCCATTTTCTGTATCGCTTGTTGGATCGATTCATTACCGGCGCCGGCTGCTTTTGCCGTCTCATCGGAGAGTCCCGCCACCTCCCCGGAAATTTCAGCAATGCGCTGCACGCCGATCGCTAATTCTTCTATCGCTTTGCTGCTTTCTTCCGCCCCGGTTGCCTGCATATCGGAGCCATTTGCGATTTCCTCGGTAGCCGCGGCTATCTGGTTGGCGGCCAGCACGGTTTCTTCGACGCTGCTCGTCAGTTGCTCTGACGAAGCAGCCACCTGTTCACCTGCTGTTTTGATCCGTTCAATTAACGCCGCCAAATTCTGCCGCATCGCTTCGAAGGAAAGGGCAAGCTGTCCAATTTCATCTTTGGAATCTGACGGGATAGACTGACTTAAATCTCCCTCGGCAATCCGCTTTGTGCCGTGAATGAGTCTCTTCAGCGGCCGGATGACTGAACGGCTGTGTAAATAAACGACCACAAGACCGATCGCAAGCACCAGAACAAGGTAGATGACGGAAATTTTATTGTTACTCTTATTCGTTTGCTCGATCTGAGAGACAGCGTTCGTGATCTCCGTTAATTTGCTATTGCGGAGTTCATCGATTCGCTTGTTGATGTCCTCGGCGCTTTTGTCGAATTCGCCCATGATCTGGTTGCCTCGTTCATTTCCGCCTGCGATGTACTCGTTTGCCATCTTTTGGCCCATTTCATAGTAACGAGCAAATGAAACTTCGGTTTCGTCAAACATCTGCGCTTCCTGCGGGTACATCCTTTTCATTTGTTTCAGGTTTTCATGAAAAACAGCCGCGTATTTTGCGGCTTGGTCGAATCCGTCGTCAAGTCCGTCCGTTCCTCTCGTTGCACTGATATCTGTGAGCCATTGCTGCACCTGTACCACGGATAATTTTAAATCATCAGCCATAAGGGCGGCATTTAGGGTATAATCCTCAATTTTTTTCAATTCTTTCCACTGTGCTTCTGATATGAAGTATTGAAACAACTGCATAACGATAAAAGCGATAAAAATAGCTGCGAACGAAATGAAACTTTTCATTTTGATGGTCATAATCTTTCGGTTCTCCCCCTTAAATCTCTCTCTTTAGAATTATTATATTTGAAAAGATTGGATGAAAACAACGCCGCCCCCCGACCATCTGCAACAAAATGATGAATTATCACAACAATACGGAGAATAAAACCGACGAAATACGTACATCCGCAGCAACATAGTTGCCGCTTCAAAGCGATTGCCGATTGTATATTCAGTTTCGGACCTGGTTACACAAAGAATATGATGGAATGATGGGAAGTGCCTGAAATGGACGAGTCTCATCGATTGTGGTACACATAAGTAATGGGTAGGGAAAACACTGCCGTTACCTAGACTTTAGAAGGAAGGGGATGCGATGGCACGCGTTTTGCTAATCAACGGAGGTTCCGAAGGCCATATCAATCCAACCCTCGGTGTGGTTCAAGAACTTGTCCGCCGAGGCGAAGAGGTGGTTGCCTTTGTTGCGGATCAATTTCGTGATTATGTCGAGCCAACGGGCGCAAAGGTGATCACGTTCAATATCGGCAAATTTTTGGAGGCGTTCCTTGCTGGCGGAAGAAGTCCCTGGGCTCGGGTGGGAGGACTATTGCGCACCGCCGACATCGTCATTCCCAGCATCCTGGCGCAAACAAAAGGAGAACGTTTTGATTACATCATTCACGACTCGATGTTCGGCTGTGGACGGTTGCTAGCACAAATACTCGACCTGCCGGCAATCAGCTCGTGCACGAGTTTTGCATTCCAACCAAACAGCTTTGAAAGTCTGCAAGATCACCTCTCGCGCCGTTTTCCAGCAGACGAGAATGAACGTGCACACCGGGAGTTCCAACAGCTGGTCCGCAGCGTGCAAGCGAAGTACAGTGTGCAAGTTGGCTCCGCCTACGAGGTTTTCTGCAATCCCGCGCCATTGAACATCGTCTACACATCGAGAAGCTTCCAACCTGATGGAGAAAGCTTCGACGAAACGTACAAATTTGTTGGGCCGTCTGTCGTACCGCGTTCGCCTGGTGAATTTGATTTCTCTCATGTGGACACGAATCACCTGATTTACATATCACTCGGCACCGTTTTGAATCAAGCGGTGGATTTTTACAAGCTCTGTTTTGCGGCATTCGCCGAAACGAAGTACACCGTGATTCTATCTGTCGGGAAACAAACCCAAATCGCGGAATTGGGAGACATTCCTGCGAATTTTATCGTTCGCAACTACGTTCCGCAGCTCGAAGTCCTGCAGCGCTCCAAATTGTTTATCACACACGGCGGCATGAACAGCGCCAGTGAAGGCCTTTACTATGGTGTGCCGCTGATCGTACTTCCCCAAACCTCCGACCAACCTATCGTGGCACGACGTGTGGCTGAAATCGGTGCAGGCATCCAGCTAAATGATGAAGGCTTAACCGCTGAAGATCTTAAAGAGGCGGCGGAACGCTTGCTGGGGGATGCGTCCATTCGCAAGGTATGCCTGGAAATTGGCGATTCGTTCCGAGCTGCCGGTGGGTATCAACGAGCTGTCGATGAGATTTTCTCGTACAAACGAAATGTAGGAATACCTCATTAATCGAAACCCGGAGCGCTATCAGCGGGTGTAAAAAAGATGACTTCCGATGAATTCGGAAGCCATCTTTTGGCTGACTAAGCTATATTCCTTTTACTCAAACTGTCTACAAATAAGGCCGCATTCGGCCTATTTGAAATCATTGTGGTATATTTTTTGATACTTTTCCTGATAGTACAGCACCCGCTGCACGTAATGCCGCGTCTCGCCGTAGGGAATATCCTCAACGCGTTCCCGCGAACCGTCCCAAATCTCTTGTGTGAGCCATTTGTTCACACTGCCCGGCCCGGCATTATACGCGGCCAGCGCCAGCACTTTGTCTCCGTCGAACTGCTTTAACAGATACGACAGGTACCAGGTTCCGATATCGATGTTTACTTTTGGATCGTCGAGGTACTCCATCGCAAGACCTTGAAACTTCGCCTGCTTAATGATCCAATTTGCCGTATCCGGCATCAGCTGCATCAGTCCGACTGCTCCTTTTTTGGAGACTCGCTTCGGTTCGAAGGCGCTTTCTGTCCTGATCACGGCGAGTATGAGCATTGGATCTACGTTAAAACGCTCTGCTGCCAGCTTAATTTCCGGCTGATACTTGACCGGATACATCCATTTCCAGATAAATGGCGTGTTGATTAACAAAAAGACCCCCAATAACAAAAGAAGGAGTACGGCAGCCCTCCTCTTTCTTCTCATGGACTCGACTCCGTATGCAGTGTGGCAAGCAGATGTTCAACCTGGCGCTCTGTCTCTTCTCGCGTCCCTTGGTTGTCGATTACAAAATCTGCCTGTTCCTTCTTTTGCTCGATCGGAAGCTGCGTCTGAAGCCGTTTCAACGCCTGCTCCTCGTCAATGTCATCCCGCTGCATCAAACGCGACAACTGCAGCGAGGCCGGTACGTATACCACCACGATCTTATCCACCATATGCTGCAAGCGGCTCTCAAACAGCAGGGGAATGTCCTGAAAGACGATATTTTCCCCTCTGTTCAGTGCCGCTTCCGTCTGTCGGCGCATCTCCCTGCGAATTTCGGGATGTACGATTCCGTTTAAGACTTGCCGCTGCTCTTCATTGGAAAAGACGATCTCTCCCAATGCCTTCCGGTTCAATTGCCCGTCGGGGAACAGCACACCTTGTCCAAAGTGGTTGACAATAGCTTGGTAGGCCGGCAATCCCGGCTCTACCACCTGCCGGGCGATCAGGTCCGCATCCACTACGGGGATTCCCCGCTGCCGCAGCAAAGCCGCCACCGTGCTTTTCCCGCTGGCAATGCCGCCGGTTAGTCCAAGGATCATCTGCTCCACACCTCCGTCTGGTGGGTTCTATTTTTGGCACTTGGGGCAGATGTGTGTCCCGCGTCCGCCTACGACCATGCGAACGATCGGTGTGGAACAGACGTTGCACGGCTCATCTGCCCGGCCGTATACGTTAAGGGACTGCTGAAACATCCCCATTTCTCCCTGTCCGTTTACATATGATTTAATCGAACTGCCGCCTTGCTCGATAGCTTCGCCGAGCGTCGCGATAATGCTGTCATACAGTTTTGCAACTTGCCCCCGGGTGAGTTTGCCGGCGGGGCGCTCAGGGTGTATGCCAGCTCGAAACAAGGCCTCGTCCACATAGATATTCCCGAGACCGACGAGAAATTCCTGGTTTAACAAGAGCGGTTTGATTTTGGTCGTTCGACCTTTTAACATCGTGTGAAAGACCGGCAGCGTGAACTGTTCGTCCAACGGCTCCGGCCCCAATTTTGCCAAGGGTTCCATTTCCAATTCCATTCCCAGCGGGATCAAGTCCATCGTGCCAAACTGGCGCACGTCCCGATACCGCAGTTCGGTCCCGTCAGTAAAGTGAAAAATGACATGGGTGTGCTTTTCGACGGGATCGTCGGCCTGGTACAGGCCGTATCGTCCTTCCATGCGCAGATGGGAGATCAGGACATCGCGGTCCAGGACAAACTTGATAAATTTGGCCCGCCGGTCGATTTGGCGAATCATCTGTCCCGATAGCTGTGCCTTGAACGCTTCGACGTCATCAGGCCTTCTGACAATGCGCGGGAGCGTGACAGACACGCTGGCGATCACCTTTTCTTGCACCAGTTTGCGCAGTGTACGGACGACAGTCTCTACCTCGGGCAATTCCGGCATTATACATCCTCCCTATTTCGCTTCATACCAGGTCCGGCCGTAATGGACGTCCACCTTGAGCGGAACGTCCAGCGCGATGGCGCCTTCCATCACTTCAGGGACCAGCTTCTGCATGGCGTCGATTTCCGCTTCCGGCACTTCGAACACCAATTCGTCGTGCACCTGCAGCAGCATCCGGCTCTTGAGGCCGCCCGCTCTCAGCTGTTCTTCCATCCGGATCATCGCCAATTTGATGATGTCGGCCGCGGTTCCCTGTATCGGGGTGTTCATCGCCATCCGCTCGGCAAAGGACCGGATGTTGTAATTGCTGCTCTTGATATCAGGCAGATAGCGCCTGCGATGCAGCAGCGTGGTCACGTAGCCGTCCCGCTTGCACTGCTGGACGATCTCCTCCATATACGTCTTGACGCCGGGGAAAACAGAGAAGTAGCGTTCAATAAAATCGGCTGCTTCCTTGCGGGTGATATTCAGGTTTTGCGACAGTCCGTAATCGCTGATGCCGTATACGATGCCAAAATTGACGGCCTTCGCCTGACGCCGCATGTTGGATGTCACTTCTTCCGCAGGCACGCCGAACACGTCCATGGCCGTGCGGGTGTGAATGTCCATCCCCTGGCGGAAAGCGTCGATCAGGCTGGCGTCTTTCGCGATGTGGGCCAGCACCCGCAGCTCGATCTGCGAGTAGTCTGCCGCCAGCATGTACCAGCCTTCCTCCGAAGGGACGAACGCCTCCCGGATCTTGCGTCCTTCCTCCAGGCGGATCGGGATGTTCTGCAGGTTGGGCTCCGTGCTGCTGAGCCGTCCTGTCGCTGTCGTCGCCTGATTGAAGCGGGTGTGAATCTTGCTCGACTTCGGATGGATTTCCTTCAGCAGCCCTTCAATGTACGTAGAACGCAGCTTGCCAAGCTGGCGGAAATGCAGAATCGTCTCGATAATCGGATGATACGGCGCCAGCTTCTCTAATACGTCGGCGCTCGTCGACGGGCCCGTCTTGGTCTTCTTCAGTACGGGCAGATCCAATTTGTCGTACAGGATCTCGCCCAATTGCTTCGGCGAGTTGATGTTGAACGTCTGACCGGCCAGTTCGTAGATCTGTTCCGTCAGCTCGCCCAGCTGCCTGTCAAGGTCTTGTCCCATTTGCACCAGGCGTTCACTGTCAATTTTAACGCCAGTAATCTCCATTTTTGCCAAAACCATACTCAAAGGGCTTTCGATGCTGCCGAGCAGCTCGTCTAGCTGGTGCTCGGCGATCTGCGCTCTGGCCTGGGGAACGCTCTGCCAGATCGCCGCCGCTTTCCTGGCGACGTGTTCGCTGATGATCGGCTGTTCGGGGATGGAACGCTTGGCCCCTTTGCCGTAGATGTCGTCATCGTCGGCAACCTGTACGTCCGCATACTGATTGACCGTGTCAGCGAGCACCGGATTGCTCTCTGATGCATTGAGAAGATAAGCGGCCAGGTACAAGTCGAATCCGACCCCTTTCAGCTCCTGTCCGTTCCAGGCCAGCCCGGCCAAGTCCCGCTTGCCGTCAAACACCCATTTTTCCTTGCTCTCATCAGCGAGCCACTGGCGAAACTCCGTCCATTCCATCGCTGTGTCTGCCGGAACGAACAGCGACACGCCTTCTGCCGCCAGCCCGAACCCGAGCAGCGGAGCGTAGTGGTAATTGTCGCCGTCAAATTCGACGCAGAGCGCCATCGGCGATGTCAGCAGCGAGGAATACCGGGCGAACCCTTCTGGCTGCACTACTTCAAAGGAGAACGCCTGGGTGCCCGAGGCAGCGGATTCGTCGGATTCGGCATCGCCGTAACCGGCGTCTCCGGCTTCTTTTACCTTCGAGATCAGCGATTTGAATTCCATCCGCTTAAAAAACTCGATCAAAGTCGGCGCATCGTAACCGTTAAACGACACGTCCGCAAGCTGCAAATCGACAGGCGCTTCACGCAATATCGTTGCGAGCGACTTGCTCATCTTGGCCTGCTCCACATTGTTTCGCAGATTTTCCTGCAGCTTCTTGCCGGAGATGTTGTCGATATTGGCAAGCACTTCTTCCACGCTGCCGTACTGGTGCAGCAGCTTCAGCGCCGTCTTTTCGCCGACGCCCGGCACTCCCGGGATGTTGTCGGAGGAATCGCCCATCAGCCCTTTTAAATCGATGATCTGGGCGGGAGAGAGCCCGTATTTTTCTTCGATTTCTTTTGCGGTGTACAGCTCGATTTCACTGACGCCCTTTCTCGTCAAAGCGACCGAAACGCAGTCGGAGACGAGCTGCAGCATGTCTTTGTCGCCTGTAATCACCGTTGTTTTCCAACCGTTTTGATCAGCCCGCAAGGTCATCGTGCCGATGATGTCATCCGCCTCATACCCTTCCAGTTCGAAGCGATTGATCGAAAACGCATCCAAGAGTTCGCGCATCAGCGGAAACTGCTCGGACAATTCCGGCGGAGTCTTCGCCCGTCCGCCCTTGTACTCTGTATATTCACTGTGGCGAAACACCACTTTACCCGCATCAAATGCAACCAACAAATGGGTCGGCTTCATCTCGTCCAGCACTTTGAGCAGCATCGTGGTAAAACCAAGCAAAGCGTTGGTATGCAGACCGCTTGAGGTAGACAGCAGCGGCAGAGCGTAAAACGCCCGATTGGCGATACTGTTTCCATCTATGAGCACTAAATGACTCATATATCCGACCCCTCTCCTCGAATTCCACTATGTTTCATGATACCATAAGCCTGTCCGGGGAGGCAAAAGGGACATGCCTGGAATGAAAAGAATCACAGGCAATCTATTGCATGCCCGACGTGAAGATGTACAATAGACGGAAGAATAAGTTAATCGGTCATGCTGGAGGATACCAAATGGACAGACCTGCATTCCCGCCCTACCTGGCGCTTGTCATCGGCGTTGCCGCCGTCTCCACTTCTGCTATTTTCGTCAAGCTCTCGTCCGCGCCTCCGCCGATCACCGCTACCTATCGGCTGCTGTTCTCAGCGCTCTTGACGCTGCCGATGATGCTGTTTACGAAAGGCGTATGGAGAGAAATCCTGTCGATGAATCGAAAACAGTGGCTGCTCAGCATCCTGTCTGGCGCATTTCTGGCGGTTCACTTTCTGCTCTGGTTTGAGTCGCTTCGATTCACTTCTGTCGCCAGCTCCACGGTGCTCGTCACCCTGCAGCCTTTATTCGCCTTTGTCGGGGGCTATTTTTTATTTGCGGAGCGGCTTGGCCGCATGGCTCTGGCTGGCGGCTTTATTGCGGTTCTCGGCAGTTTCGTCATCGGCTGGGGGGATTTTCGCATCGGCGGCGTCGCCTTGTGGGGAGATATCCTGGCGCTGCTCGGAGCCGGAACGGTCACCGCTTACTGGCTGATCGGCCAATACGCCCGCAAGGCTCTATCGCTTATGGCGTATACGTTCGTCGTCTACCTGATCAGCAGCCTCTTTTTGATCGGGTACGACCTCGCCTTGCAGTACCCGCTTACCGGTTACCCTCTGTCTGATTGGGGTTGGTTTTTCTGTCTGGCCCTGTTCCCGACCCTGCTCGGCCATTCCATCCTGAACTGGGTCATCAAGTGGTTGAGCACGTCGATCATCTCGATGAGCATTCTGGGCGAGCCGATCGGCACTTGCATTCTCGCGTACTTCATCCTGGGCGAAGTCGTTACCTTGCCCCAGGTGATCGGAGGAGCCATTATCCTGTTTGGAATCTATCTGTTCTTGCGCCACAACCATATCAGCAAAGGAGACGCAATCGATGAGCAAACCACCGAATCAACGCAAAAGTTTGCCTGAGTACATCAAGGGACTAAGCGTCTGGGGCAAGATCTTCTGGGTGATCGTCCTCGGATACATCGTCGGCAGGATCGTGTACTGGATCAGCACTCTGCTGCGGGGGTAAAAAAGCGTGCAGGCCAAGTGCCCAAAGGGGCGGGTCTGCACGCTTTATTTGTCTTGCGATAAGTCCGGAAGCAAGACGGTCACCGAGAACCCGGATATGGCGCCTCGTCGCGCCCATCGCGGCTTGCCTCGATTATACCGCAATACGCACTTCGGCTTCAGATGTAGAACATGTTCTCCATCAATCCAATTCTCGTCAAAATTGTTCCGGATTCTCTATATTTTCATCATCATATTTGCATACAATCTCTTTAATCCCGATTGGTTCGTCAACATCAACTTCATACCATGGATTCATATCGGGTGGACCAAAGCTAACCTTCAGTTTCTTTACCGTTCCATCAAATATCATGCTTCTTAGGGTACCCATCCCACTTGAATAAAAATGGCAGCAATGATGAGAGTTGTGATATGAATTTGCACGAACGAGCCGCTGGATCTGCAAGCGTACGCAAGCCAAAGGATTTACTCAATCACTTCTCCGCTCAGCGCGTCAACGTTGGACGCATAACCCCAATCTTTCAGTGTATAGGCCAGCATTGGCTTTCTGTTTTCTTCAATTCCGCCTGTTTATCCTGCGGCAGAGCGGCTGAATTGTTCCCGGCCGCCTGTGCCGCCCAGACCAGTGCGGTAAACAAGCTCACCGCCATTCGTGCCGTCGCTATCTTGTATGCTCGTTTCACTTTTGATCCCTCCAGCTGTATTGTTTTGTTCGCCCTAATAGTCGGCAGTATGGGAAAAAAGGTTACAGTTTTTTTGCAAAGAAAAAACTTCCCGGCAGCAGGACCGAACCCAAGTGTTCGAATTCCCGTTCCAGGAAGTTTTTTTCGCCGTATATGGTTTACCCCTCGCGCGGAAGAGTCACACGAAACGTGGAACCAACGCCCTCCTTGCTTTCCACTGTGATGGTTCCGTGCAGGCTTTCTACCAGATGCTTCACGATCGCCAGCCCTAACCCGGTTCCCCCGGTGTCCCGCGAACGTGCCTTCTCCACCCGGTAGAAGCGCTCAAACACGCGTCCGAGGTCTTTTTCCGGTATCCCGATCCCCGTATCGGTCACACGAATCTGAACCTGATTGTCGGCTTGCTCGACAGACCAGGTAATCGTGCCGCCTTCAGGGGTGTAGGCGATGGCGTTGGACATCAGATTGAGCAGAATTTGCCGCAGGCAATCTTTGTCCGTGGTCAGCGTAATGGCTTGCTCGGGCGGGAGAATCAGGTTCAGATGCTTTCGCGAAACCTGTTCCTGCACGATCTTGGCCGTTTCGTGTATCAGTTTGAAGACGTTAACCTCGACCAGCTGCAGCGTAATCTTTTTCTGCTCGATCCTGGACAAGTCGAGGATTTCCGTAATCAGGCGGAAAAGCCGTTCGCTCTCATCCGCGATGATCTGCAAAAACTGGCGGCAGGTTTCCTCATCCTGCAGGGCGCCATCCAGCAGTGTTTCCGTAAAGCCCTTGATCGACGTAACCGGTGTGCGCAGCTCGTGTGAGACGTTGGCGACAAACTCACTGCGCATCTTTTCCAAACGGCGGATTTCCGTGATGTCGTGCAGCACCACGACCGCCCCTTTGGCCTCTCCTTTGACGTTAATATAAGGCGCCACGTTAATGTCGAGGATTCGCTCAACAGGATCGTAGGTATGGATTTCTCCCCTGATTTTTTCCCCCACGGTAATGCATTTGTCAATGTAGCGGCTCAGGCCATAGTTGTTTCCCGCTTCGATATGAAGCTTCCCAACCAGCTCGCTGCTGGGCCGGCCAAGCAGCTTTTCCACTGCCGGGTTGACCAGCATAATCCGCCGATGCTCGGTGACGAACATCACGCCGCTGGTCATATTGGTCAGCACACCTGTCAGGCGCTGCTGGTTCTCGGAAATTTCGTACATCTGCTGTTCCAGGCTGGACGCCATGAAGTTAATGGCCGAAGCCAATTGGCCGATTTCGTCTTCAGCCTTGATCCGCACCCGGCCTTCAAATTCCCGCTGCGTGATGTTGCGCGCCACCCTCGTCATTTCTTCGATCGGACGAACGATTCCATAGGAGAGACGTGCACTTAAGATGGAACCTCCGACCAGCGCGATAAAAAGTCCGGTCAAGAGACTGAACCACATGTTTTGAATGACGTCTGTGATGCTCTTCATCGACATCGCAGAACGAACGGCTCCCATCACATGCCCGCCGTCCACTACCGGAACGGCTACGAACAACATCTTTTCTTTTGTCGACTCGCTGTACCCTTGTGAAATCCCTTGCTGTCCGGCCAAGGCAGCACGAAACTCCGGCAGATCGGCAAATACTCCGCCCGCATCCGAATTCGCCTCGGAATCAAACAGCAGCCTGCCCTGCTTGTCGACAACCGTGATCCGTCCGTCAAGCGCCTGGACAAACTGCTGGACCCGGTCTGCAAGTACGGCGGAGTCGCCGAACACCTCGGGGCTGTGCACCGTCTCCGAGATGAGCAGTGTCTCTTTTTCCAATAAGTCGGTTAAGGTTTCCACATAAGATTTTTCCAGGACCTTGGCAAAGAAGGCTCCCATGAGCAGGAGCACGACTGAGATCAGAGCCAATATGGTTAAGGTGAGTTTCAACCGAAAGCGATTCACAGCCTCACCTTCATCCTTCCAATTTGTATCCCAGACCGCGAACGGTCTTGATAAACCGCGGATTCTTCGTGTCTTCCTCTAGTTTTTCCCGCAGGTGGCTGATGTGTACATCGACAATCCGTGAATCGCCGATAAAGTCGTAGTTCCAGACGGCGTTAAGCAGCTGATCCCGGGTCAACACCCGGCCGCTATGGGTGGCCATGTACTGCAGCAGCTCAAATTCCTTCGGTGTCAGCTCTATTTTATCTTCACCGCGATACACTTCGTACCGCTCAGGATAGATTCGAACGGAACCAAACGTAAGCACGGCGTCATCCTTGTTTTCTTCCGGTTCGGGGTTCGCCTGGGTTCGCCGAAGAATCGCCTTGACGCGTGCGACTACTTCCCTTGGGCTAAACGGCTTGGTCAAATAATCGTCAGCCCCAAGCTCCAAGCCGAGGACTTTATCCAATTCGTCGTCTTTTGCCGTCAACATCAGGATGGGCGTGTTGATACGCTCTTGCCGCAGTGTTTTGCAGACGTCCATGCCGTCCATCTTGGGCAGCATCAGGTCAAGCACGATAAAGTCTGGCTTCTCCTGACGGGCCATCTCCAATCCCTGCTTCCCATCGAGAGCGATCACAACCTGGTAGCCTGCTTTCTCCAAATTAAACTGAAGCAGTTTGGCGATCGACGGTTCGTCGTCAACAACGAGTATTTTGGTCAAGCGATGTTTCCTCCTTGTGATCGAAACAAAGGTGCTTTGTTCCGGTTGTCGCCATTCAATCTTAGTCTGACAGAAACGCCTAAGGCAGGCAAGTTAAGTTTATGTAAAGCCTTTTTTGTCCCGGCAATTGCCTGCACTTTCCTCTGTCTCATGCTATGATGATTTTAGGACAAGATGCATAGGCAAGGGGGAGGAAAAATTGGCCGACAACATGGAGCTTATTTTACAAAAACTGGGGATCCTTGACGAATTGAAGCAGGTGGTTTACTCGGTTCGCGACGGTTTGGAAGAACTCAAGGCTGAAATGGGCAGTCTCACCAATACGGTCGCCTACATCCAGGAAGAGATCACAGTCATGAAAGAGGATATTGCTGCGCTGAAAGAGGATGTGTGCGTTCTGAAAGAAGACGTCCGTATCTTGAAGGAGGAGGTCAGTGTCCTCAAAGAAGACGTCCGTATCTTGAAAGAGGAGGTCAGCGTCCTCAAAGAAGATGTCCGTATCTTGAAGGAGGATGTCAGTGTCCTCAAAGAAGACGTCCGTATCTTGAAGGAGGATGTCAGCGTCCTCAAAGAAGACGTCCGTATCTTGAAGGAGGATGTCAGCGTCCTCAAAGAAGACGTCCTTACCTTGAAGGAGGATGTCAGCGTCCTGAAAGAAGACGTCCGTATCTTAAAGGAGGATGTCAGTACCCTTAAAGAAGGACAACAGCGGCAAGAGGGTATCTGGGAAACGCTCGCCGCAAGATCCATNTTACCTTGAAGGAGGATGTCAGCGTCCTGAAAGAAGACGTCCGTATCTTAAAGGAGGATGTCAGTACCCTTAAAGAAGGACAACAGCGGCAAGAGGGTATCTGGGAAACGCTCGCCGCAAGATCCATTGAACAGGAAACCATCCTGCGCAAACTGGTTCGCGTCTAGGGACTGTGAATGTCCCGGCTTGCATGAACCCTTTTGTTTGATACCCTTTGCTCAGGTGCCAAATGTGTCCAAATCCCGCTGCTTTTGCTTTGCAGCCATCAGACGATTTCCCCTCGTCATCAAAAACACGCCGGCAATGACCAGCACCATGCCAAACACTTGCCGCATGGTAATACTTGAACCGTAAAACACCACAGCGATCCATGCCGCATTGATCGGAACCAGATTCATGTACATGCTCGTATTGCTTGCCCCGATTTGAGAAACCCCTTGATTCCACAGAAAAAAGGCAAGCACTGTCGCAAAGACAGTCATGTAGACCATTTCGAGCCAAGACTGAACAGACATGGCGGACACCAGGCCCCAGCCGTGTTCAAACAAAGAGCCTATCGCCAGAAAAAAGAAACCAGCCACTGTCGTAATGGCCGTTGTAAATAACGGAGAGACCCCTCGCATAACGACCTTGCCGATTAGTCCATAACCGACCCAGCAGCACAAAGCCCCAATAAACAGCAAATCTCCTACATTGAAAGAGAAAGAAGCAAAGGTTGCAAGCGAACCCTGCGTGATGACCAAAAGAACCCCTATGAGCGACAAAAGCAAGCTGACAGCGAGCCATCTGTTCCACGATTCCTTTAAGAACAGAACGGCCCCGAGCGTAATAAAGACGGGCGAAGTCGCCATGATCAACGATCCATTAATGGCTGACGTATGGGCAAGCCCCCAAAAAAAGAACGCGTTGTAAGCAAATATCCCCATGAAAGACATTGCCAACAGACCCATCCAGCGTTTTTTCAACGCCTCCCAGTTCCATTCAGACCGAATCAGGGTCAGTGCCGCCAGAAGCAAGCCGGCTAACCCAAAGCGCAAAGCGGCAGCCGTAACGGGAGGTATTTCCGTAATGACATGTTTCGCTGCCCCAAAGACTCCTCCCCAAAACAGAGGAACCAGCAGCAGCAAAAGATACATGCTTTTTTTAGGATGTTCTACTAGAGTCGGCACATTGTTTGCCCCCTGAGTTTTTATTCTAGATTATATCAAGAATTCACTTTTAACAGAGCCTTCGGGAAAAAGAAAAGGATGACACATGTAAAATCAAACATGTGTCATCCTGCTGTCTAATCGAGCAACTACTCCAATACCTTCATGACATTGCGGACGGATTCAGCCGACTTGTCGAGTGCAGACTTCTCCTCAGCGGTCAGTTCCAGTTCGTAGATTTTCTCGAGACCGGAACCGCCGAGCAGTGTCGGAACGCCCAGGTACAGGTTGTTGTAGCCGTATTCGCCCTCCAGGTAAGCGATCGCCGGGAGGATGCGCTTTTTGTCTTTCAGGATCGCCTCCGCCATCTGCACCAGCGAAGCGGCTGGAGCGTAGTAGGCAGAGCCGTTGCCGAGCAGGTTGACGATTTCGCCGCCGCCTTTGCGCGTACGCTCGACGATTGCGTCGAGACGGTCTTTCGGAATCAGCTTTTCCAGCGGAATGCCGCCAGCATAGGAGTAACGGACAAGCGGAACCATGTCGTCGCCGTGTCCGCCCAGAACGAAGCCGGTCACATCTTCTACCGACACGTTCAGCTCTTGGGCTACGAACGTACGGAAGCGAGCAGTATCCAGTACGCCGGATTGGCCGATGACGCGTTCTTTCGGGAAGCCCGAAGTCTTAAAGAACGTGTAAGTCATCGCATCTACCGGGTTGGACAGGATGATGACGATGGAGTTGGGCGCATGCGTCTTCACCTGTTCTGCTACCGAACGCATGATGCCGGCGTTGGTGTTGACCAAATCGTCGCGGGACATCCCAGGCTTGCGGGCGATCCCGGCTGTGATAATGACAAGATCGGAATCCTTAATGTCAGCGTAGTTGGCAGTACCTGTGATATTTGCATCAAAACCGAGCACCGGAGAAGACTCCAGCATATCGAGGGCTTTCCCCTTCGTCGGGTTTTCCAGTTGCGGAATATCGACGAGGACAACGTCTCCCAGTTCTTTTTGCGCCAGAATAAACGCAGTGGTCGCACCAGTAAAGCCGCTGCCGATTACTGCAATTTTTTTACGCTGGAATGCCATTGTAATTCCTCCTTTTGTCTACGCGCTCTTACATGTTATTGATCAAGGCGTCTCCAAACTCGGAGCATTTGAGTTCCGTTGCTCCCTCCATCAGGCGGGCAAAGTCGTAAGTGACCGTTTTTGCCGAGATGGTTTTTTCCATCGAACGGATCAAGAGATCTGCTGCTTCATTCCAGCCGAGGTGACGGAGGAGCATTTCCCCGGAAAGAATGACAGACGACGGGTTGACTTTATCCAAACCGGCGTATTTAGGAGCAGTACCGTGCGTTGCTTCAAAAACAGCGTGGCCGGTCAGATAGTTGATGTTGGCGCCAGGAGCGATACCGATTCCGCCTACTTGCGCAGCCAGGGCATCGGAGATGTAGTCGCCGTTCAGGTTGAGCGTCGCTACGACATCGTACTCTGCCGGACGAGTAAGGATTTGCTGCAGGAAAGCGTCGGCGATGACGTCTTTCACGATCAGTTTGCCTGCTGCTTCCGCTTCTTTCTGTGCTTTGTCCGCGTCGCCGCCCTCTGCTTTGATGCGGTCGTACTGTGCCCAGGTGAATACCTTGTCAGCGTACTCGGCTTCTGCTACGGCATATCCCCAGTTTTTGAAGGCACCTTCCGTAAATTTCATGATGTTGCCCTTGTGAACCAGCGTAACGGATTTGCGGTTGTTTTCCAGCGCATAGTCAATCGCCGCCCGCACCAGACGCTCGGTTCCCTCTTTGGATACGGGCTTGATGCCGATACCGGAGGTTTCCGGGAAGCGGATTTTCTTTACGCCCATTTCTTTTTGCAGGAACTCGATCACTTTCTTCACTTCCGGAGTGCCTTCCGCCCACTCGACACCTGCGTAGATGTCTTCCGTGTTTTCACGGAAAATGACCATGTTGGTCAACTCAGGGTGTTTTACCGGAGACGGTACGCCTTCAAAGTACTGAACAGGCCGCACGCAAGCGTACAGATCCAGTTCCTGGCGCAGCGCTACGTTGATGGAGCGGATACCGCCTCCGACCGGAGTAGTCAGCGGACCTTTGATCGCGATCAGGTATTCACGGATGGCCGTCAGCGTATCTTCCGGCAGCCATTCGCCGAATTGATTGAACGCCTTTTCGCCGGCGAACACTTCAAACCAGGCGATTTTCTTTTCGCCCTTGTAAGCTTTCTCAACGGCTGCATCCAAAACGCGGACCGAAGCATTCCAGATGTCCGGGCCGGTGCCGTCTCCCTCAATGAACGGAACAATTGGATTGTTTGGAACGACCAATTTACCGTTATCGACTGTAATTTTTTCTCCTGTAGCTGGCTTTTGCAAGTTTTTGAACACGAATATCCCTCCAACCTGATTTATCAAAAGGTAAAACACAGTAGGAGAACTACCACAGCCATGTGGTAGTCCTACTGCGTCATGCTAGCGGTTTCACGGTCGACCTGTCAGCGTTGGTCGATCGGAATGTAATGCTGGTTCACCGGCCCCGTGTATTCGGCACGCGGGCGGATCAGGCGGTTGTTTTCATACTGCTCCATGATATGGGCAGTCCAACCGGACATGCGGCTGATGGCGAAGATCGGAGTAAACAGATCGCTTTCCAAACCGAGCGCAGTGTAGACGGAAGCGGAATAGAAATCGACGTTCGGCAGCAGGCCCTTTTCGCTTGTCACCATTTCCTCTATCTTTACGGACATCTGGTACAGCTCTTCTTTGCCCACCTGTTTGGTCAGTGCTTTTGACATTTCGCGCAGCCATTTTGCCCGCGGGTCGCCGTTCTTGTATACGCGGTGGCCAAAGCCCATGATTTTTTGCTTGTTGTCAAGGGCATGGCGGATATACGGCTCGACGTTTTCCAGCGAGCCGATCTCGGCCAGCATGGCAGCCACTGCCTCGTTGGCGCCCCCGTGAAGCGGCCCTTTGAGCGTACCGATCGCCGATACGATGCCGGAGTATATGTCTGTCAAGGTAGCTACCGTGACGCGAGCGGCAAACGTAGAGGCGTTCAACTCATGGTCGGCATGCAGAATCAACGCCGTATTAAAAGCCTTGATGGCGGTTTCCGACGGTTTTTCGCCGGTCAGCATGTATAAAAAGTTTTCCGCGAGAGACATCTTCGGATCCGGGTCGACCGGCTCCAAACCTTTGCGAATCCGGGCGTAAGCCGCGACGATCGTCGGTGTCTGGGCCATCAGGCGGATCGATTTGCGCAAGTTGGCTTCAGCAGACATATCTTGCGCTTCTTGGTCGTACAATCCCAACAAGGAGACGGCTGTCCGCAGGATCGCCATCGGGTGAACACCCTGTGGATAAGAGCGGATGCTGTCGATCACTTCTTTGGGCACAGCAGCGTTCTCTCCCAGATTCTTGTTCAATTCATCCAGCTGGCTGCGGTTCGGCAGCTTGCCGTTCCAGAGCAGGTAAACAACTTCCTCGAAACTCGCCTTCTCAGCGAGTTCGTCGACGTTGATGCCTCCATAGCAGAGTACGCCATCCACGATCGAGCAGATGGAAGATTGAGCTGCGATAATTCCTTCCAGACCTTTTGTTGCTGTCATCGAACTCTCTCCTTTTCCAACATAATGGTCTCTCTATTCAATTTGGCCGATCTTCCTTTTACTGCCATTGGTATTGCTGTCGCAAGTAAAAGGCGCCTGTCAAAGTTGCATCAGTTGGTATGTAGGGCCTGAATGAACGGTGAGAGACGCCTTTACGCTCAAAAAGGGAAGAAGTTCGCTTGAAGCTTCTCCATTTATGGCAGGAAAAGAAAGATTGAAAACCATAATCCGACAACAATTATAGTTGATAATTGCCTTTTTGTGAATGAAAAATGTACAAATTGTGTCTGACTTGCCTCCGGCGGCTCGCTTGCCGTTGCCCGCCGATTGCGGCATAATGGGTATGAATAAGCATTTACCGCGTGTTGGCAAAGGGGAGATCTGTCCTGACTCCGGAAAATTGGGTTACTCGATTATTCCAGATCATTCGATTTAACTGGGTTGTCCTGTTGATTGTCGCCGGTATTTTTATCCTCCGGTATGCAACACCTTTACTTTTCCCATTTATTATCTCCTTACTCATTGCCCTGATCATGAACCGTCCGGTTACCTATCTGACCAAAAATGCCAAGATACCGCGCTGGCTGTCGGTCTGTCTGGTGCTGCTGCTCGGGATCGCTGTGCTCGGCGGACTGTTGACGCTCATTATCACGAAAACGGTGGGCGAGCTTGGCATGCTCATCAGCAAAATGCCGACCTTTATCGGCGAGCTGACAAGCCAGATCCAGTATATTATCTCCAACGACTTCATCGTCGGGCTGCAAAACAGACTGCAGTTTTTCTTCACTCAGCTGGATCAAAGCTATCAGGAGGCAGTAACCGACAGAATAAACGCCGCAGTAAGCAGTGTGTCCCAGGCAGGCCAAAATCTGGTGCTGCAATTCCTCGGCGGTTTGTACAACCTGCTGATGTCCCTGCCGAACCTGGCGACGATCCTCGTCATCGCCCTGCTGGGAGCGTTCTTCATCAGCAAGGACTTTTACCGCTGGAAGGACCGCTTTCGCCGACTTTTGCCCGGAGGAATCAACAGCCGGCTGGACGCGATACTGCTCGATCTGCGCAACGCCCTGTTCGGCTTTGTCCGGGCGCAGCTTACGATCATCTCGCTGACCGCCGCGATTGTCATCATCGGACTCTTGATCATGCGGGTACCGTACGCGATTACGATCGGCCTGTTGACGGGTTTGGTCGATCTCCTGCCCTACCTGGGTACAGGGACCGTGTTTATCCCCTGGATCATCTACCTGTTCTTCAAGGGCCAGTACGGGCTGGTCATCGGGCTGGCGATTATCTACGCCGTCGTCGTGATCTTCCGGCAGATCATCGAGCCGAAGGTGCTCGCCGACAGCGTCGGGCTGGATCCCTTGTTGACGCTGATCGCCTTGTTTGTCGGGTTGAAGCTGTTCGGATTTCTCGGCCTGATCATCGGGCCGGTCAGCCTGGTCGTGATCAACGCGCTCATCAGAGCCAATGTGTTTCAGGATATCTGGGGCTACATTAAGGGTTCCCCTGCCCGATGAAGCCATATGCGGCTCAGACCCCGGCTACCGGCGAAACAGAAAGCGGATTTTGCCGGAGACGATGAGGAACTGAATCCACTTTTTAAAGAAAAAGTGAACGAACATCCGCGTGTACGGAATCAGCAGGAGAAGGCCGAGCAGGTCGGTAAAAAAACCCGGCACCAACAGCAGCAGCCCGCCAAACAGCACCAACAAGCCGTCCAACAGGGCGTCCGTCGGCATCTGGCCGCGGGAAAGCTGCATTTGAACGAGGCGAAGCACCTGCAGCCCCTGCTGTTTCGTCAGCCAGGCCCCAAAAATGCTGATAAGGATGGCCAGGCCTACGGTCTGCCAGCCGCCGATCACCTTGCCTACGGCGATCAAGCCCCACAGTTCAATTATCGGCACGAGAATAAACAGGACGATCAGGATGCGGAACATCTGTCACACCACCTAAAGCGGAGATTGCAAGAACAGCGGCCGGCGACCATCTGGCGTTTTACATCACAGGCGGAAACGCCCTCAGATGTTCCTCTTGAAGCCATTCGAATACTTCCGGCTGCAGGCGGTTTACCCGTACCGGGCGAAAATCCGGGGTAGTAAAAGCGTGATGCGTCTTCCCGGTTACCAGCAGCAGTTCATCGGCGGCCCGGCGAATTTCATAGGCAAATACGATCCGCACCGGAGAAATCTCCTCCACCCAGGTGCGAACCTCGATCTCATCATCGTATCGGGCCGGATACTTAAACGAGAGGGAAGTATCGGTCAGGGGCAAAAGGATTCCTCTTTCTTCCAATTGCCGATAGCTTAAGCCCGCTTCCCTGATCAGCTCCGTCCGTCCTATTTCGAACCAGCTCAAGTAGTTGGCATGGTGGACGACGCCCATCTGATCCGTCTCTTTATAGCGTACCCGCAGTCTGGTCGAACGATAAAACTCTGCGCTCACAAAAGCTTCACTCCTTTATTTTTGGCAAAATGATAGGCGATTACGAAAAAATCCGGGGATTCCCGGATGTCATGCTTGCCATGCTGGCTGCTCCTGTACTTTATTGTACCGTATCCCCGGCGGCAATAAAAGCGATGAAAGGCAGCCTTCCTACCAGCTGTACGCTCTCCCGCTTGCGCCTGGTTGATCCCAGTTCCACCAGTCGGTTTGCCCGACGAACGGCTCCGTGATCAACGGTTCTTTCTGCAGCTTCAGCAGTTCCTTTGTCGGTCCGGTGATGACGGCTCCATACAGATGAACACCGTTTTTCTGCAGGTAACCAATCCGCTCGTCCAGCTTTGCTTCCCTGTCGTACAAAGACCGCTTCAGCATCGGTTCCGCCCACTTTTGCCGGCTTTGCAAAAACTCTAGTTCGGCGATCAATGTTTTTGCCCTGCGCTCCCCTTCGCCGTTCACTTGAATCGATCCGCCGTAGTCCAGCTCATTCGGCGAGTAGCCCCATACCGTGCCTCTTCCGATTGTAGAGCCGGCGTAGTGCGCCTCCTGGCCGGTATCCACCGCGAGCCAAGTCGTCTCTACGTCGTAGTTGCCGATTACCTCGAAGTATTCATCATGGGTAAGCGGACGGGTGAAGGAGACAGCCAGCTGGGAAACTGTACCCTCTGGCAGCTTTTCCAGGGTGCGCCAGCCCGCGGTGCTGACAAGCGTATCTGCTTGCCCCGTATGTTCTTGCGAAGGGTAGCGGAAGTAAAGCGACTCTTTATAGAAGCCGTTATTCCAGTTGTACTTCAAATCTGGCCTGGTGAAAAGCACATCGTTCTCAGCCAGTCCAACGGCCTTCGACTCGTGTCCCACCTGCTCTTCCAGGGTGTATTTCATCTCCATGGAAAAAAACAGCCCGCCGCTTGTTCCACCGCTTCCGGCACGCATCCCGGGATTGGTAAACGAAACGACATCCTTCATCACCCGGTGAAGGTCTTCTGATGCAGGCCAAAACCACAGATAGTTAAACACTTGACTGACGATGAACAGGCAGAACCCGATCGCGACGATGCCCCCCGTCGTAAAAACCGACTGTGCCAGCCGGCTCCGCCATTTGCTTCGCTTCAAAATGCGGGCTTGCTGCGCCTCCGATAATTCCTTCTCCTCCTCTTGGCTGGCGTGCAGCCAGTTTTCAAACATGAGGTCTTCCAACCGCTTCGCATATGTCTGATCGTTTTCTAACTTGACCCGCAACGCCTGTGAATCTTCTTCGGACAATTGTCCCTGTAGGTACGCCAGCAGCAGTTGGTCCAAGCTGCGTTCCTGGTCATTTGCCATAGAATTTCCCCCTCCAAATGCTCTGCAGCCTCTTTCTTCCGCGGTAAAGCGCTATTTTGACATCTGACAGCGGAATGTCCAGCACTTCCGCAATTTCGTCGTAGGAGAGCTGGTGCCGGAAGCGCAGCAGCAATACCTGCCTCTGTTTGTCCGGCAGGATGTGGAGCGCTTCGGCAAATGACTGCCACGCTTCCTGATCGAGGGCCCTTTGCTCCGGGTCTGCGAATGGATCCGTCTGTTCGGCCATGGTCTGCAGCGACACGGGGTCGATCGGCACATTTCGATTGCTCTTGCGGTACCAGTCGATAAAGCTGTGGTAGGCCACCTTGAACAGCCACGGCCTCACCTTCTCTCCCTGAAAGGTGTCGAGATGCTGGAAGGCGCGGAAAAAGGTTTCTTGCGTCAAGTCTTCTGCCTGCTTTTCATTTCGCGTCAACCGATACAGATACGCATGGATATCTTTCATATGCGATCTGTACACATCATCTAGCCACACCTCTGCCCCGCTCCTCTCTCATCTGTACCACGTGCGAACGGTCAAAAAGGTTACATGAAAATTCCTGTTTTGTACGGGGGGATATAAAAACGGACAGGCAGCGGAACCCTCTGCCTGTCCGTTTTTTTCTGTGAGCCTACAGCACGCGCGTCATGCCCGTATAGATGTGGCCGCGCTCCGAATCAACCGTGACGACCGCCCCGTCGCGCAAGAGCCCGGTAGCATTCTCAACGCCGACGATGACCGGGACGCTGAGGTTGAGGCCGACGATCGCGGCGTGAGACGTCAAACCGCCTTCCTCGGTGATGACCGCGCCTGCGCGTTTAAACGCCTCGATCATGTCGGAATCCGTGCCGATCGTGACCAGGATCGCACCGTCTTCGACACGCTCCAGCGCCTCTTTGGCTGAACGGGCGATGACGACTTTCCCCGTCACCACTTTTCGGCCAATTCCCTGGCCTTTGGCGATAATATCGCCAATGACGTGGATCTTCATCAGATTGGTTGTCCCGGTTTCCCGCACGGGCACCCCTGCTGTGATGATGACCAGGTCGCCGTGGCGGGCCAATCCTGATTTTACAGCCTCTTCAACGGATTGCTCCAGCATGTCATCCGTCGTATTGGCGATGGCCCCGAGTATCGGGTAGACGCCGTTCGTCAGGGAGAGGCGGCGCAGGACGCCCTCGTGCGGAGTGACGGCGATAATCGGCGCTTTTGGCCGGTATTTGGATACCATCCTCGCCGTGTGACCAGACTCGGTGGCGGTAATGATCGAGGCCGCTTCCAGATCCAGGGCTGCACTGGCGACAGCCTGGCTGATCGCATCCGGGATCGTGACCCGCCCTTGTGCCTTGTGGGCCGATAAAATCTCGCGGTAGTTCAACTCCTGTTCGGTGCGAAGCGCGATCCGATTCATCGTCTCGACCGATTCTAACGGATACTTGCCGGCAGCCGTCTCGCCAGAAAGCATGATCGCATCTGTCCCGTCGAAAATCGCGTTGGCTACGTCACTCGCCTCCGCTCTGGTCGGACGCGGGTTGCGCTGCATCGAATCCAGCATCTGTGTCGCGGTGATGACCGGCTTGCCCAGCTCATTGCATTTGGCGATCAGCATTTTTTGCACCAGCGGCACCTCTTCGGCAGGAATCTCCACACCGAGGTCGCCGCGCGCCACCATCAGGCCATCGGTAACAGCGAGAATCTCGTCGATGTTCTGAACGCCCTCTTCATTCTCAATCTTGGCGATGATGTCAATCGCCGCTCCGTACCGCTCGAGAATTTCGCGAATTTCCAGGATGTCCGCCGCCTTGCGGACAAAGGACGCTGCGATAAAATCGATTCCCTGCTCGATGCCAAAGGCGATATCCTGGGCGTCTTTTTCCGTGATCCCCGGCAGATTGATTTTGACTCCCGGTACGTTTACGCCTTTCTTGCTCTTCAAGGTACCGCCGTTTTTAATCCGGCAGATGATCTCTGTGCCTTCCAGCTTTTCCACGGTCAAGCCGATCAAGCCGTCATCTATCAGAATCGTGCTGCCTACTTGAACGTCCTGGGGCAGTTCTTTGTATGTAATCGAAACCCGTTCTTTCGTGCCCGGTACGTCTTCCGTCGTCAAGGTGATCGTATGGCCCTCCTGCAGTTCTACACTGTCGACGGCGAGGCTCCCCGTGCGAATCTCGGGACCTTTGGTATCGAGCAGGATCCCGATGTGCTTGCCGCACTCCCGGGCAGCTTGCCGAATGTTGGTGATCCGGGCGGCGTGCTCTTCGTGCGAGCCGTGAGAAAAGTTGAGACGTGCCACATTCATTCCCGCGTTGATCAGTTTTTTCAGCATCTCTACGGATTCGCTTGCCGGACCGATGGTACAAACTATTTTCGCCTTGCGTAACAACAAAATAACTCCCCCTTGCCAAATGGTTTCCATCAGGGCACACACGCTTTCCTAGATGGAGAGCGTGCGAGCCAGCTGGTAAACGGACAAATTAAGCTGGTGTTTCTGTGCCAGTGCTTCGTCGATATCGATGTCAACGATCTCATTGTTCTGAATTCCGACCATGCGGTCCGCTTTGCCCTCGATCAACAAATCGACGGCTGCGGCACCCATCCTGCTGGCCAACATGCGGTCAAAGGCAGTCGGCGATCCTCCGCGCTGGATGTGGCCGAGCACGGTTACCCGTGTCTCCCAGCCGGTCCGCTTTTTGATCTCATCAGCGTAATGGGCAGCGCTGCCGACACCTTCGGCGACGATGATAATCGAATGCTTCTTGCCGCGGCGGTAGCCGGAATAGAGCCTCTCCACGATGTCGTCCATATCCTGGTCCGCTTCCGGGATCATGATCGATTCCGCACCCGCAGCCAGGCCGGCCCACAGCGCGAGATCGCCGGCGTCCCGTCCCATTACCTCAATAATGTACGTCCGCTCATGCGAGGTAGCCGTATCGCGGATCTTATCGATCGCATCGACGATGGTATTGAGTGCGGTATCAAAGCCGATCGTAAAGTCGGTGCAGGGAATGTCGTTGTCAATCGTCCCCGGTATGCCAATCGTCGGAAAACCCTTTTTGGTCAACTGCTGGGCCCCGCGAAAAGAGCCGTCGCCGCCGATCACAATCAAGCCTTCGATGCCGTGCTTGCGAAGCTGCTCCACCGCTTTTAACTGGCCTGCCTCGCTCTTGAACTCCTCGCTCCTCGCCGAATAGAGCATCGTTCCACCGCGATGGATGATGTCGCCGACGGAACCGATCGACAGCTCCTGCATGTCTCCCTGCATTAATCCAGTATACCCGTGGTAAACCCCGTATACTTGTATCTCGTGAAAAGCGGCCCGGCGGACAGCGGCACGAATCGCTGCGTTCATTCCCGGAGCGTCGCCGCCGCTGGTTAATACCGCTATTTTCCTCATCGTCATCACCTCGAATATCTCATGGGTTTAGCATGGCTCGTTTTGTTTACTGTATGTAACAAAAGCTTCCTCCAACAGTACTGTTATAGTCCATTAATGATATCTGTTATACCAATAACGCCCAATGTGTTATACTGTTGAAAAAATTGCTTTTATTACTGCGCTTCCGATTGTATCAGATTTTACCTTGATTTTAAAGTAAAAAACGCCTCCCTGATTTTATAGGGAAGCGTAATAACCGATTTGTTTAAACTTGTTGTAGCGATGCTGTACCAGTTCATCAGGCGTCATTTTATCCAACTGTTCTAGTCCCAGGACCAACTGCTGTTTGACCAGCTCCGCCTGCTTCGCCGGATCGCGATGAGCGCCGCCGAACGGTTCTTCGATGACACCGTCGATCACGTTCAGCTCAAGCAGGTCAGCGGCAGTGATTTTCATCGACTCCGCCGCCCTCATCGCCAAGCTGGCATCCTTCCACAGCAGTGCTGCTGCTCCCTCCGGCGAGATCACGGAGTAGACAGAGTTCTCCAGCATGTAGATCAGATTTCCAACACTGATCGCCAGTGCGCCGCCGCTGCCGCCTTCACCGGTTACAACACAAAGTATCGGCACGCGGAACTGGGCCATTTCACGCAGATTGCGGGCAATCGCCTCGCTCTGTCCGCGTTCCTCCGCCGCTTTTCCGGGATAGGCACCAGAGGTGTTGATAAAGCAGAGTATCGGGCGGCCAAACTTATCCGCCTGCTCCATCAACCGCAGCGCCTTGCGGTATCCCTCCGGATGCGGCATGCCAAAATTACGGTTGATGTTGTCCTTGGTATCTTTGCCTTTTTGGTGTCCGATCACGGTGACCGGTCGGCCGTTTAATCTGGCGACTCCGCCGACGATCGCAGCGTCGTCCCCGTAGAACCGATCGCCGTGCAGCTCCATAAAGTCGGTGAAAATAAAACGGATGTAATCAAGCGTAGTCGGACGTTCCGGGTGACGGGCGATCTGGACGCGATGCCACGGCGTCAACTGCCCGTATATTTGCTCTGCCAGGTCTTTGGCTTTCTGTTCCAGGCGCACCACTTCATCCGAGAAGTCGATTCCCTTCTCCTCCGTAAACCTGCGCAGTTCCTTTATCTTCTCATGGAGTTCTACCAGCGGTTTTTCAAAAGGGAGTTCACCTGCCATCTTCTCCACCCCCTGGCTGTGTATGCATCGCGACCAGCTTGCTGAGCGTCTCGCGCAGGTCTTTGCGGTGAACAACCATGTCCAGCTGGCCGTGTTTCAGCAGAAATTCCGCCGTTTGAAAGTCTTTCGGCAATTCCTGACGGATCGTCTGTTCGATGATTCGCCGGCCGGCAAATCCGATTAGCGCGCCCGGTTCGGCGATGTTGTAGTCCCCGAGGGAAGCAAAACTGGCGGAAACACCGCCTGTCGTCGGATTGGTCAGAACGGAGATAAACAGCAGCCGTTCTTCGCTGAGACGGGCCAAAGCCGCACTCGCCTTCGCCATCTGCATCAGGCTGAGCACGCCTTCCTGCATGCGGGCTCCGCCTGATGCAGAGAAGAGAATAAACGGCCTTCTCCGTTCGATCGCCCGTTCAATCGCCCGCGCAATTTTTTCGCCTACGACTGAACCCATGCTGCCCATGCGAAAACGCGAATCCATCACCCCGATCACAATCGGGTTGCCATCTAATAATCCTTCACCGGTCACGACCGCCTCTTTCAGGTCGGTCGCTTCCATGTCTTTTTCCAATTTATCCAGATATCCCGGAAATCCGAGCGGATTGTCGGAGCACAGCTCAGCATCAAATTCTTCCGTCAGCGCGCCGCCGTCCAAAAGAGACTGCAAGCGCTCCGGAGCAGACAGGGAAAAATGATACTGGCAGCTGCGGCATACCCGCAGATTTTTCTCCAGGTCTTTCGAGTAGTGGATCGCCCCGCAGCGGGGACATTTATTCATTAAACCTTCCGGTACCTCTTTTTGCTCCACGGCGGTTTCGCGTACTGCCGGCCGCAGTGACTGGGTGGGGACCGTAGCAAACTTCCTTTTTTTTCCAAAAAGATCTTTTAGCACAGTAACACCTCACTAATACGGTTCAGTGAAGAATCGTGCCCAGGATCTCGTGAACTTCGTGAACCTCGCTTTCCGGCACCAGTATCTCGTACTGCTTGGACACCTTCGCCTCACGAACCTTCACAAGAAATCCTTCAGCTGTCAAACGATGTTGAATGCGTTCGGCGATTCTTGCACTGGGAGCGATGTAGATGACAGTCCACATTGCTGACTTCCTCCTCATACCCGCTTAAAACAAACCTGCATCATCATATCACAGCGCTTGTCATTCCCGCAAATCTAAAGTTTGCTATTCTCCAGATGCAGTCTCATCCTTTCGGCTGCCGCTTCCTCGTCTCCCGAACGGATCGCCTCCAAGATTTGTTCGTGTTCTTCCAAGGCCGTTTTCGCCCGTCCTTCACGGGACAGCGAACTGCTGCGGGCGCTTTCGCTGTACTCGACAAGCGGTGCCCAAATGCGATGCAGGACTGAATTGCGGCTGGAACGGCAGATGACGCGGTGAAACAAGTAGTCTTCCTCTGTCGGGATTTCCCCTTTTGCCAGCCGTTCCCATGAGGCGGCGAGAATCCGCTCCATCTCCTCAAAGTGTTTTGCGGCCGCCCGCCGGCAGGCCAGGCGGACCGCATCCAGTTCGAGAATTTTCCTCATCTCGATCAGATCTTTTTTCGTTTTGGCATCGCGCAATAAAAAGTAGCCCAGGATGTCGATAAAACGATTATGCCGATAGTTTTTAAGGAAAGTGCCCTCGCCCCGCCGCGTTTCGATCAGACCGAGCAGCTCCAGCGCTCGCAGTGCCTCCCTGACCGAAGAGCGGCCGACGCCAAGCTGATCGGAAAGCTCCCGCTCCGAGGGCAGCTTGTCGCCTACCCGTAAATTGTCCCGCTGTACGATCTCATTGATTTGCAAAAGAATTCCCTCGTACACCTTGCGATTTTCAGATGAGTCGAGCACGTCATCCACTCCTCCCCCTCGGGCATGGCCCTGCTTGCTGACCAACCGCTCAGGCTTATTGATGAGAAATAGACGCGAGCCTAAATGTCTTTTCTTTTACTTCTTCCGGATCGACCGTATTGCGGGCAACGCCGGTTTCCATCGCTGCTTTGGCAACTGCTGCCGCGACATGAGGTGCGACTCTCGGATCAAACGGCGCCGGGATCACCTTGTCTGCAGACAGTTCGTCATCGCTTACCAGATCGGCAATCGCGTAGACGGCTGCCAGTTTCATCTCTTCGTTGATGCTGGTCGCATGCGTATCAAGCGCGCCGCGGAATATTCCCGGGAAGGCGAGTACGTTATTCACCTGGTTCGGGAAGTCGGAACGCCCCGTACCGATGACGGCTGCTCCCGCTTGCTTGGCTTCATCCGGCATGATCTCCGGAACCGGGTTGGCCATCGCAAAGATAATCGCATCGCGGTTCATCGACTCTACCATCTCCACTGTGACGGCCCCTGCCACAGATACCCCGATAAAGACGTCTGCGCCTTTCATCGCATCGGCCAGGTCACCCTGCAGCTTGGAGCGGTTGGTGATTTTGGCGATTTCTTCCTTGATCGGATTCATGCCGAAGGTCCGGCCTTCGTAGATGATCCCTTTCGTATCGCACATGATGACTTCTTTTACGCCCATTTTGACCAGCAGCTTGATGATAGCGATCCCGGCCGCACCTGCACCGTTGGCGACGACGCGAATCTCGTCGAGACGCTTGTTGGTCACCTTGAGCGCGTTGATCAGCCCGGCGGCGGTAACGATCGCGGTGCCATGTTGATCGTCGTGGAAGACGGGGATGTCTGCCTCTTTTTTCAGCCGCTCCTCGATTTCAAAGCAAGCCGGTGCTGCGATATCCTCCAGGTTTACTCCGCCAAAGGTGGGTTGGAGCAGCTTCACGGTTTCGACGATTTTGTCGGGGTCGTTGGTGCCAAGGCAGATCGGAAAAGCGTCTACTCCGGCAAACGACTTGAACAGCACCGCTTTTCCCTCCATGACAGGCATGGCCGCTTCCGGACCGATGTTGCCGAGGCCAAGGACAGCCGTACCGTCGCTGACGACTGCAACTACATTGCTCTTCATCGTGTAATCATACACTTTGGCCGGTTGGTCGAAAATTTCCTTGCACGGTTCGGCTACCCCCGGGGAGTAGGCCAAACTCAGATCATGGGCGTCACGCAGCGGCACTTTTGCTACCGTTTCCAGTTTCCCCTGGCTTTTTTTATGTAGTTCCAGTGCTTCTTCTCTCAAATTCGTCAGCTTAGACACAGTCCTTTCCCTCCATTAAAAACCTATTCTATTTACATGACTTAAGTGGTCAGACCACTGCTTTAATCATGTACTCATTATAACAAATCCCTCCACCCTGTAAACCTGCGGAAATAATGCAAAAAAGGAGGACAGCATCCATCCTCCCTAGTTTATCGTCATTTCTTTCAGAATTACGCCGTCATTTCCCACAATTGCTCTCGCTTGCTCCAAAAACGACGGATCGACATGGACGCGAAACTCATCCGGCAGGCGGACTGACTGCTTTTTTCGCTCGTAATACAAAATCACAGAAATCGTTCCTCTTCTTTCGACAAACAGCTCCTGCAGTTTCTGAAGCGTATTGTCCTGCTCCTGCTGCGGAGAAATCCGCACAAACAGGACGCTCTGGGCCTTGGGTTTCGGCAGGCTCGTCAAATCCCACATCCTGGAGGCGAGCAGCTTGACCTCCTCCTCCCCGGCGTCCACCTTGCCTTCCAGCACGATCAGGCTCTCGCGCTGACACAGCTCCCTGTACTTTTTGTAGACCTGGGGAAAGACGACGGCTTCAACGGCCGAAGTCTTGTCTTCCACGGTGAGAAAGGCCATCGGCTCGCCTTTTTTTGTCTGAATTTGTTTTGCTTCCAGCACCATGCCGACAATTTTCACCACTTCTCCCTGCTTCGCCTCCGCCAGGCCGGCAACCGAAAAAACGCCAGGGCGGCTGGCGAACGAGGCGTATTCGTCGAGCGGGTGGCCGGACAGGTAGACGCCGAGCAGTTCCCGCTCCTCTCTAAGCTGCTGCCCGCGGGTAAATGGCGGGACGTCGGGGTACAGCGCCGGGTCGATTTGCGTCTCGTCCGCGGGATTTACCTGCCCCGATGCCGATTCTTCGGCCAGGACGAATAAATTGATCTGTCCGCCCTGCCGTTCATCGCGGCGGGTGGACGCCTTGTCCAACGCTTCGTCCAGCAGGGCCAGCAATTGCGAGCGGTGTCCCGGCAATCCGTCCATCGCCCCGGAGAGGATGAGCGATTCGATGACGCGGCGGTTTACCAACCGGCTGTCAACCCTTGCGCAAAAGTCGACGATATCGCGAAAGGGAGCTTGCTCCCGCTCTCTGATGATGGATTCGATCGCCCCGTAGCCGACGTTTTTTATCGCCGCCAGGCCAAAGCGAATCGCTCCGTTCCTGACCGCAAACAGCGCCTCACTGTCGTTGACGTCGGGCGGCAGGACGGCGAGCTTCAGGCGGCGCGCCTCCTCCGTGTACTCGGCAATTCGGTTCTGGCTGCCGATGGACAGCGACAAAAGCGATGCCATGAACGCGAGCGGATAGTTGGCTTTCAAGTAGGCCATCTGATACGAGATCATCGCATACGCGACAGAATGGGCTTTGTTGAAGCCGTAATCGGCAAAGCGGACGATCAAGTCGTATACCTCATGGGCCAATTCCTCCGAATACCCCTGCCGAACGCAGCCGCTGACGAACCGGGCCCGCTGTTCGACCAGCAGTTCCCGTTTCTTCTTGCCGACGGCGCGCCGCAGGATATCCGCCTCTCCCAGCGAAAAACCTGCCAGTTTGGCGGAGATTTGCATGATCTGCTCCTGGTAGATGATAAACCCGTGGGTCTCGCGCAAGATCGCCTCGAGGTCCGGATGCGGGTATTCGACCTGCTGTTCTTTGTGCTTGGCCCGGATGTACTGCGGGATGATCTCCATCGGTCCCGGCCGGTAAAGCGCCTCCACCGCGATGATGTCGTCGAGGGTACTGGGCCGAAGTTCCTTGAGCACATTGCGCATGCCGCCCGATTCCAATTGGAAGATACCAGTCGTCTCCCCGCGCGCCAGCATGCGAAAGGTGGGTTCATCGGCCGGCGGCAGCTTGCCCGGGTCGAGGCGAATCCCCTCGCGCTCCAGTTGGCGCAGCGTCTCTTGAATGATCGTCAGGTTGCGCAGCCCGAGAAAGTCCATCTTGAGCAGCCCGACTTCTTCCAGGATATCCATCGGATACTGCGTCAAGCAAAGCCCCTCATTCCCCTCCTGGAGCGGGACGTACTCTGTCAGCGGATCGCGGGAGATCACCACCCCGGCCGCATGTGTCGAGGCGTGCCTGGGCAATCCTTCCAACCCCCGCGCCGTTTCGATCAGCTTGGCCACCTGCTGGTTCTCGCCGATCAGTTTGCCGAGGTCGGGGTTTAGCTGGAGCGCTTTTTCGATGGTCATGCTGTGCGACTGCGGGATCAGTTTTGCCACACGGTCCACCAGGCCGAGCGACATGCCCAGCGCCCTGCCGACATCGCGGACGACGGCGCGGGCCGCCATCGTTCCGAAGGTGATGATCTGGGCCACCCGGTCGCGACCGTATTTGTCGGCGACGTAGCGGATAACCTCATCCCGCCGCTCGACGGAAAAGTCGATATCGATATCGGGCATGGTGATCCGTTCGGGATTGAGGAAGCGCTCAAACAGCAGGTCAAACTGAAGCGGATCGACATTGGTGATCTTCAGCGCGTAAGCGACCAGACTGCCTGCGGCCGAGCCGCGTCCCGGACCGGTAGGGATACCGTGTTCGTGGGCGTAGCGCATGAAATCCCAGACGATCAGAAAATAATCGGTAAAGCCGGTTTTGGTGATGACCGCCAGCTCGTAATCGAGCCGTTGCCGCACTTCAGGGGAAATCTCTCCGTAGCGGTCCCGGCATCCCCGCTCGCACAGCTCCCGCAGCAGCTGGTCGGCATCTTTTCCCTCCGGCAGCGGGAAGCGGGGCAAAATGTGGCCGCCGAAGGTCAGCTCCAACTGGCACTGCTCGGAGATCTTCACCGTATTGGCAATCGCGTCCGGGGCATGGGCAAAGAGACGGGCCATCTCCTCCCCGCTCTTCAGGTAGTACTCTTCCGTCTCGTAACGAAAGCGACCCGCTTCGTCTATGGCCTTGCCTTCTTTGATCGCCAGCAGCACGTCGTGAAATCCGGCGTCGCCCTTCCCGGTGTAGTGGACGTTGTTCGTCGCCGCGACAGGGATTCCCGTGGCCTGATGCAGCCGCAGCAGCCGCTGGTTCAAACGGCGCTCCGCGACCAGCCCGTGATCCTGCAGTTCCAGAAAAAACTGGCCGCGTCCAAACACTTGATCGTACCAAAGCGCCGCCCTTTCGGCCGCCTCCGGCTCATTATTCTCCAGCAGCCTGGCTACTTCCCCCTGCTGACAGCCGCTAAGCGCGATCAGGCCCTCGCTGTACTGACGCAGGCTCGCCTTATTGATGCGCGGCACAAGCGAATGGCCCTGTGTATGGGCAATCGTACTCAGTTTCATCAGGTTTCGATAGCCGGTCAGGTCTTTTGCCAGCAATGTCAGGTGGAAGGGGGCTGGAGAGCTGCGAAGCTGCCGTTCTCCAAGGTCGCCGTCAATCATGTACGCTTCCATGCCGATGATCGGCTTGATCCCCGCTTGGCGGCATGCTTTATAGAACGGGATCGCCCCGTAGAGATTAGCGTGGTCTGTGATCGCCAACGCTTCCATTCCGTACGCCGCCGCCTGTTTTACCAGTTCTTCGATCCGCGCGGCGCCGTCGAGCAAGCTGTATTCGCTGTGCACATGCAGATGGACAAATGGGATCTCCATCAGACTTCTCTCCTCCGGCTTAGCTTTTCATTCCGAATTTCGTATATCCAATAACTATTATAAGGCGAACGATGCGAACAAACAATCGCCTCCGATTGACCAAGCCAACTCTTCTCCTGTAAGATGGAAAAAGTGAGGTTGGAAGGGATGATTCTTGATGTGGTTAGCCATTTATTATACAGGTGTGCTCGCTTCGTTGATCGCCAGCGTTTACTTCAGCATCAATGCCCGCCGCAGCGGCATCCATCCGCTGGAATCGCGTTTTACGCTCGGGAAGATGAATGCCGCCCTGGGCTGCCTTCTGCTGTTCTTCGGGATCAACCAGTTTACGTTTGAAACTATTACCACCGTACGTGCCGTTGTCGGTATCGTTTTTATCCTGGTCGGCGGCGTCAACCTGGTGCTGGGGCTGCGCAATTACGTATCGTACCGCAGGGAATGGCTCAATCTGGCGAAAAAGAACAGCTAGGCGCTCCCCGCTTGCAAACAAAAACGAGGAGCAGGCTTCAGCGCCTTGCATCCTCGGGTATTATTGCCACTATTGCCAACTGTTTGCGATACCAACCTGTGCAGTCATCTTATATAATCAAACGTGTGACATTCTAGCTTTGACAACCACCTGCGATGCCGTGGTTGTCTTTTTTTTTATATTTTACCGGTCAAAAATCTGCGTGGTGATCATCGCTTTGCCCACGATCTGGCCCTCGTGATAGACAGAGACCTCCGCCTTCCCGAACCGGCGGCTGATGTCGAGCACTTGCGGAACAACGGTGATCTCGCTTTCCATCTGAATGGCCTTCAAAAAGTAGATGGTAATATTCTGCGGGATCATGTCCCCTTTTCTCAGCTGCCGCAGCGCATTGCAGGCGGCCTCGACCATGATCGTCGTCATGACGCCGCTGGCGACAGTCCCGATCTGATTGGTCATCTGCGGCAGTACCCTGCCCCGGTAGACGATAGACTCTGACTCCTTCTCTTCGCGGAAGTTGCTCATGATCAGATTGGTAAAGGTCTCGCCCATCTGCGGCTGTTTTTGCATATACTGCAGAGCCTTGATGACGTCCTGGCGGCTCAGCACTCCGACCAGTTTTTTATAATTGTCTACAACCGGGAGCAATTCTATGCCTTCCCACACCATCAACTGGGCTGCAGACGCGACGGAGACGCGAGGTGACGTGGTAATCGGATTTTTGGTCATCACTTTGTCAATCGTAACCTGCTCGCCGTGGCCAATGATGTCCTTGGAGGTGACAATCCCGACGATGCGCATCTGGTCGTCCACAGCCGCAAACCGGGTGTCGCCGTAAGTCTCCGTGAAGCGATGCCAGGTCTCGACCGTGTCGGTCTGGCGCAAGACAGCTGTTTCCGACAGCGGCTTGAGGATGTCCTCCACCATGACGATCTCTTTTTTGATCAAGCGGTCGTAGATCGCCCGGTTAATCAGGGAGGCCACCGTGAAGGTGTCGTAGCTGGAGGAGATAATCGGCAGGGCCAGTTGATCCGCCAGCTGCTTGACTTCGTCATTGGTGTCGAAGCCGCCGGTGATCAGCACCGCCGCCCCGTGCTGCAGGGAGAGCTTGTGGGCCTGGTCGCGGTTGCCCACGATCAAGAGACTTCCGGCATCGACGTAGCGCATCATCGCTTCCAGCTTCATCGCGCCGATGACAAACTTATTCAAGGTCTTGTGGAGACCTTCCTTCCCCCCCAAGACGTGGCCGTCCACAATATTTACGACTTCGGCGAAGGTGAGGCGCTCAATATTTTCTTTTTGTTTCTTCTCAATCCGTACTGTGCCTACCCGTTCGATCGTGCTGACGAACCCCTGTACCTCTGCTTCCTTGATCGCTCGGTATGCGGTTCCTTCGCTGACATCAAGATCCTTGGCAATTTGTCGTACGGAGATCTTCGTTCCGACTGGCAGGCGATCGATGTAATCTAATATAAGTTCATGTTTCGTCATCTACGCGCCACCTTCCATCACAGCTTTTTATCCTCTCATGTCACTATACCTTATGAAAAATGAAAAAAAAAGAGTGCAGCCACAAATGCTGCACCGTGTGAAGTATATACAATTAAGGGGGTTTTCATCGTGTCTTTATCTTACCCTTGTATTATTACAGGAGTATTACAACGGGTTTACAGTTTCATTTCACTTTTGTGCGGATATCACGCATTTTAGTAAACAAACAGATTCAGAACCCCCTGCATGAGGCCAATCATCCCGCCGAGAAGAAACCCGAGGACGGTAATCATGCGAAATTCTTTTCCCGATATCCCGATGATCATCTCTTCGACCCGCTCCAATGGAAATTCGTCCACTTGCCTTGCAACAATGTCGGCAACGGACAGTTTTTGAAACAACTGCTCCGCATTATGCTCCAGTACCGTCACAGTCCAGCGGGCAGCACGGGGGACGAGCTCGTCGATGATGGTTTGGCGAAAAGGTCCGGCCAGTTCGGCCAGCGGCTTGTCGATAAAGCGCAGACTGCCCACCTCCAGCATGTCAAACAGGCGGCCCGACCAGTCGCGGACGAGGTCGGGCCCTGCCCATTCCAGCAGCTCCCGCCCCGGTTTGTCCAGCAGCTTCTCCAGTTCCCGTTCGATGAAGCTAGAGAGTTTCCTCGACAATTCCCCGCTTTGCAGCAGTTCATCCAGATAGGGCAGCACTTTTGCCGTCAGCTTTTCGTCACTCAAAAACATGCCGACCAATCCGCCCAGCATGCCGCCGCCGAGCAGATTTCTCAGCATGGCGTGGACCGTTTGGACACCCTCCGGCGTGTGCAGGTACGAGCGAAACTTGTCCAGAATGTACGGTCCGCTTGAGAGGACTGCTGCCCTCAATTTGGCTTCCGCGCCGGAGCCGATGAGTTCGCGCAGCGTCTTGTCCGCCAGCGTCCCGATCCAACGGCTGGCAAGCTCGTCCCAGCGGCGCTTGGCAGCATCCCTCAGATTGCGATTCCAGCCGCCGTCACCGGCAAGCAAAGCAGGCGCGAGCACCTGCAGCAGCTCGCGAATCGACTGCGGGCTGGATACCCATTTTTCCACGAAGGCAGTCAACCATGTCTGCAACGCACGCTCTGTCCGCTCACTGCCGAGTGCCAGGCGAACGGCATCCTTTGTCAGCAAATGATTCTCTACCACCTTACCCATTTGCATGCCCAATTCTTTATGCCTTCGCGGAATTAAACCGGGTGTAAACGGTACGCGAAAATGGCCGATCATCCACGGACGATAGGGGCGAAACAGCATACGAATCGCCAATTCGTTCGTCACTCCGCCGATCACTGAGCCAATCACAATGTTTATCAGTAGTGTAATCCATTCGTTCAAGTCAATCCCACCCCCAGGGCTAGTAAGGAACCAAAATATCAATAATGACATAGGATAGACTAACCTAATGCCATTGGAAAGGGGATATCCATGTCATATGTGCGGACGATTCTCAAGACAGTCGAAGCTAACGCGGACCAAGCTGATCTTTGCCTTCCCCATTCAATCATTCGGAAATGTAAAATTCCCGTCGGTGATTTGCTTCTCAGGTTCGGCTCGTCTTGTTCCTATGTCCAGGTGAGGGGCACTGATGCGGCCGCCGCCAGAATCAGCACAGCGATCGCTCGCAGACTGCATCTGCCGCAAGGAATTCCCCTGCTCCTGCGGTATGATTCATCGAGAGAGACGATTGTCATGGGTCCGTATATCGGCATCCTGCTGCTGGAGGTAAAAAGTACAGGCGAGCCTTTTGGCAGCCTCACTCCGTTTATGGACGAGGTGGCAGACATCTGCCATAGACGCGGAGGCCTGGTGTCTGTGTTCACGATTTCGGACATTGACTGGGATGAGAATACGGTTCAGGGCATGATCCGCAGACAGGGAAGCTGGCAATCACACACACTGCCGCTTCCCCAATGCATCTACAACCGCGTGCACTCCCGGCATGCCGAAAACAGCGACCAAGTCGACTCACTGATCCAACACTGCAAGAATAACGGCATTCCCTTTTTTAATGAGCGGTTTCTCAACAAATGGAACGTCTACAAAATACTCGCTGACAGGCCGGATTCCCCGGCCTTTCTACCGAAAACCGTCTGCTTTAAAAACGCCGAAGATTTAAAGCGAATGCTGCAAGAGTTCCGGGTGGTTTACGCCAAACCGGCAAATGGCAGCATGGGCAAAGGGATCTATCGGATCAAGGCGGGGACAAACGGCTATCAGATCGCCACCGGCCAATCCACACGCGTATGGAAAGACTTCTCTTCCCTGCATCGCCATTTGCAGAAAAAATGTGCCGGAAAGCTGTATCTGCTGCAGCGGGGTTTATCCCTGATCGGGTTTCAGTCCCGGCCTGCCGACTTTCGCGTTCTGGTCCAAAAGAACCGGTCGGGAGAATGGGCCGTCACATCTCTGGTCGCCCGGATCGGCCAAAATCGCATCGTGTCAAATGTAGCTCGCGGCGGCAGCATGTTCCCCGCTGCCCAAGCGCTGCACATGTGCGGACCGTGGCAAAACAGCATCCGCCCATCGGTCCATACGCTTAGCCGAACGGCGTTGCAAGTGGCCCGCGAATTGGAACGTTCACTCGATGGCCACTATGCCGAGTTCGGAATCGACCTTGGGGTAGACGTGAACGGCAGAATTTGGCTGCTGGAAGTAAACAGCAAGCCGTCCAAGTCCGATCAGACCGTAATCACTTCGCCGGATGCGGCCCAGTCTCCCCGCAGACCGCGTCCTTCCGTCATACGGCTGCTCGATTACGCGGCGTACCTTAGCGGGTTTAAACCGCTGCAGCGGCAAGGAAAAAGCAGAAAGCAAAAGTACGTGAAATCCAAGAAAGAAAACCGCAGGTGACCTCCATGTACGATAAAATTCCTACCTTGGGGATAATGTCCAATTTTTCCGGATTGGCTCCTACTTTTCAAGAAAAGGAGTTTTATAAAAAGCTATCCATGATTGGACGCAGATCGGGAATCGGCGTCTTCGTCTTTTCACCGCTTCAGGTAGATTTTGATACTCGGACGGTAACCGGGTATTTCCTAAAACGCGATGAATGGCAGAAAGAATCCTTTGCGCTGCCCGACGTGGTTTACGATCGCTGTTTTATCAGTCCAGGATACCGTCAATATAAACCATTTATCGAGAAGTTGCAAAACGATCCGCAGATCACATTTATGAGCAACGGACTGGCGGGAAAGTGGCAGGTATACCAGATTCTTGCCCTCTCTCCGGAACTGTCCAGTCTGTTGCCGGACACCCAGCCCTTTTCGTGGAAATCATTCGCTGCCAAGCTGCGTACCGAGAAGGCTGTCGTCGTAAAGCCAGCCTCGGGCACCCACGGCAACGGCGTAATCCGCATCACCCTCAATAAGGGCAAATTTGAGGTGATCGGCAGAAAGCGAAACAACCAACCCCTGCATAAGAAGATCCACAGCTGGCAAAATCTTCACGCGTTCATCATCCATTTCATCGCCGACCGCCCCTTTATCCTCCAGAGGTACCTGGATTTGAACACACCTGACGGCGCCCCTTTTGACGTGCGTGTACTCGTGCAGAAAGACGGCGAAGGCAAGTGGCAAACGACCGGCAAGGCTGTTCGGATGGGCGAAAAGAAGTCCATTACTTCCAATCTGCACGGAGGCGGAAGGGCTTTTCCGTTAGTGCCGTTTTTGGAAAAGTATTTTTCCCGGAAGCAGCAGTTGCGAATCATGGCCGAGATTGACCGGGTTGCCGAGCTGCTTCCTCCATTTCTCGAAACGTACCACGGACGACTCGCCGAACTTGGCATCGACCTTGGTGTTGACCGGGAGGGGCGGGTCTGGGTTATTGAAGTGAACAGCAGGCCGGGCCGTTATGTCTTTCGCCAAATTGCCGATCAAACCGCACGGCTTCGCTCCCTGACACAGCCTGTCGAGTACGCCCAGTACCTGATAAAAGTTCGCGTAGGAGGTTACTAAGCATGGACTCCATACTAGTGCGGCTCCGCTTCTTCACCCACCAAAACGTCCCAGGAATCGTCTTACCGCTCGGTCTATGCCAAAAGCTGCAGCTTGAACCTCGGCAGCAGATCACTATCTCCCTCGGCAAGCGAGCAGTGTCAGCAATTGTTTTTCAGGATAGAAAAAACCCGGAGGGCAATGTCGTCAGAATCACCAGCACCTTGCGAAGAGAACTGTCTATCCCCCACCCCGGCCTGATTCAGCTCAAGCAAGAAGGGGATGTACTGCGGATCGGCCCGGCCATCGGCATCCTCACGACCGGGCTTCGGCCCGATTCCAGAAGGCCGATCGGGGGGCGAACGTCCTTCTTTCGCGATCTGCTTGATGCCCAGAAGGGAAGGGGAGTTTACTACTATATCTTTTCTCCCGACGACATCGATTGGACCCGCAACCTGGTCAATGCCTGGTTCCTGCGTCCGACCAAAGAGGGAGAGTACGTCTGGCGCAACATCACGGCGCCGCTGCCGGATGTCGTTTATGATCGCGTCCCGTCCAGAACGGCAGAAAAGCAGGTTAAGGTAAGACTTGTAAAAGAGAGAATGGAAAACGAGGTCAATCTGCCCATTTTCAACAGCGGTTTTTTTAACAAATGGGGCGTTCACAAACTGCTTTATCCGCTGGATGAAGTCAATGAATTTATACCGGAGACGCATAACTACGCTTCGCTCGAGAATCTCCGCCGAATGCTGAGAAAATACCGAATGGTTTATCTGAAGCCAAAAAACGGAAGCCTTGGATTCGGTATCCTAAAGGTTTCGCGGAATGATCATTCTTACGAAGTTTCCTACCATACGTCCTCCGGGAACATCAAACGCTCTTACAGCAATGTGCAGACGCTGTACCAGCGCATTTTTCGCAGCCGAAAGCCGAGTGCCTACCTCGTGCAGCAAGGCATCAACCTCCACACCTACAACGGCCGCCCCTTTGACTTTCGCGTCCACCTGCACAAGAACCAGGAGAACAATTGGGTCGTCTCCTGCATGGCCGCCAAGGTGGCGGGTTCCGGAAGTGTCACTACCCATGTGCGCACAGGAGGTACGGTCATCCCTGGCAGCGATCTGCTCCAGTCTATCTTCGGCAACAGGCGGTACCTGATCGAGGAGCGAATCAGCAATGCAGCAGTGCGAATCGCCGCCGCCATTGAAGAGGCAATGGACATTCCGCTCGGGGAGTTGGGCCTCGATATGGGCATCGACAAGCACGGGCATGTCTGGATGTTTGAGGCCAATTCCAAACCAGGCCGCTCCATCTTTAAACACTCCCGTCTAAAGAAGGCGGACGAATTCTCCCGCAACCTACTCGTCGATTACAGCTGTTACCTCGCCAATTTTTAACGTCCGACTGACTGGAAGGAGGATATTTGCATGCAAAAATTGCACTCAGGCTGGCTAACTGTTACTCCTTCAGGGCGTTGGTGTCTGCAATCGGCCAGATCGTCGCCCTTGCCCAGTTTGCTTCGAAGACAAAAAAAAACCGTCACATTCGTCGGCCCGCTGATGATGAAAAAGTTGATCGAAATCGTCCAAACACCGGTAAAACCCAGATGGATCCGTACGAAAATTCGTTGGGTATGGTCAGACAATCGGCTAATCATCGGGCCTATGATCGGAATCTTGACAGCGGGAGACGGGATGGGCTTTAAAGGAAACAGGGAAAATTTCAAGGATTTGTTCAACACCGGCAAACGATTGGGCGCGCTTGTTTTTGTGTTCACTCCGAAAGGGATCAACTGGAAGGAGAATCGGATTCAAGGGTTTCTTTACGACGAAAAGCTGGACGCATGGCATGCTCACGTGATGCCTTTTCCCCACGTCGTCTACAACCGGGTTCCGACGCGCAAA
Source organism: Brevibacillus sp. B_LB10_24 (assembly GCF_046036945.1). Classification (NCBI taxonomy): domain Bacteria; kingdom Bacillati; phylum Bacillota; class Bacilli; order Caryophanales; family Paenibacillaceae; genus Brevibacillus; species Brevibacillus sp. B_LB10_24. Next base: position 75,874 of record NZ_JBJQOQ010000024.1, read on the forward strand.
TTGGAGAAGATGGCCGAAGTTAGAAAAACCCTTGACAAGCTTGCCGCTACGCCCAACATTCTTCTGTTCAACCGCCGTTTTTTCAATAAAAATCTACTGTTTAAACGGCTGGAAAAGCATCAGGAAGCTGCATCCTTTTTACCGTTCACAAAAAAACTGGAGACCTACAATCAACTGCGCTTATTTTGCAGCCTGTTCCCCTTCGTCTATCTGAAACCCGTCAGCGGAAAGGCGGGCAAGGGGATAATGCGGCTGGAACGCAAAAACAACAAGTGGTTTTTGCAGCAGGTCCATCAACAAAATTCCATCTCTCTCCGATTTTTACGGCTGGAACAGGTGTGGCATTACCTTAGAGAGCAAACCAAAAACAGGGGGTACATCATCCAGCAGGGCATTTCCCTCGCCCGCTACAAAGGGCGCCCCTTCGACGTGCGGGTGCTGGTGCAAAAAGACGGCAGCGGAAATTGGGGAGTAACCGGCATCGGCATTCGCCGGGCGGGAGTGAACAGCATCACGACCCATGTTCCGCGCGGCGGTTCCATCCAGTCCACGTCTGCTGTTCTGGCGCACGTCTTTGCTGATCAGGCCGAGGAGATCCGCGAACGGATTGAAGAGGCTGCGCTGATCATCGCCCACTCGCTCAATGAAGAGGTGGAAAGCCTGGCCGAGATGTCGATGGATTTTGGTCTGACTCCCCAGGGAAGACTTTGGTTTTTTGAAGCAAATGCCAAACCGGAAAAATTCGATGAGCCGTCGATTCGACGCTCGTCGCTGGCCAACCTGATCCGTTTTGCCCAGCATGTCTTTACCACCGAGGAAATGTTGGAAAATCTGGCTTAGCTCCCCTGCCTCCGCCTAAAAACAATTAGTGGATCCCTAATTCGGATCCACTAATTGAAACCCTTCTGCAAGAAGTGCCGCCTTCGCATCGGCGATCGTCTCTTGGTCCTCCGCTGCCAAGGTGTGATAATGCAGTCCGCCTGTTACCTCCGAAAAAAGCGGAATCATGGAGTTGGCCCGCTTCTCAAGAAACTGTTTGACATCCTTGGGTGTCGCGATGTCCAGAACGCCGATGATCCGTCCGTAAACCGGGTGGTCGATAAATACATCCTCAACCACTACATGATGGGCCACCAGTATTTCCAGCTCCCGTTTCAACTGTTCGGGGGTGTGGACGATACCCAGTACGTCGCGGAAACTCGCTTTATGCCCTTCCTCCAGTACATACCCCTGGGTCGTGCTGATGATCTGAAAACCATCTTTGCGCAGAAAGGCGATATCCTGCACAATCGTCTGCCGGCTAACCTGCAGCGCATCTGCAAGCCGGGAACCGGCCACCGGTTCGGGAGATGATCTCAGAATCTCCAAGAGTTGTTGTCTGCGCTCCATGTAAGCCCCCCAAGAAAGCTGTTTCTTCCAGTCTACGAAATGTTCAGCATCCGTTCAATAGCCAGCTTGGCCGCTTCCGCGATGTTCGGAGACACCCTGATTTGATTCCGGGGCGTGCCCGCGACGATGTTCTCCAGCGACCAGAGCAAATGCGGCCGGTCGATTCTGTTCATCGTCAAACAGGGGCAGATCATCTCGTTGAGCGATACGATAAACTGTTCGGGATGCTCCTGTGCCAGCCGTTTGACCAGATTGTGTTCCGTTCCGATCGCCCATTTGGTACCGGCGGGCGCGTTTTGCACCGCTTTGATGATGTAGTCGGTCGATCCGTTCTCATCTGCCAGCTGCACCGTTTCATAGGTGCATTCGGGGTGGACGAGCACGCGGATGCCGGGGTAGGCCTCTCTGGCCAGCTGTACATGGCGAGGATCAAACTTGGTGTGGACAGAGCAGTGCCCCTTCCACAGAATGACGCGGGGGTCTTCCTCGCCATGCGGATACTCGAGCTGCATTTCTTTCGGATCGTAGACGCACATCCGGGATAACGGAATGCCAAATGCTGCCCCGGTATTGCGGCCGAGGTGTTGATCGGGCAGGAACAGAATCCTCTCCTGCGCTTCCAGAGCATGGGCAAAGACGCGCGCCGCGTTGTATGAAGTGATCGTCAGTCCTCCCCGGCTGCCCACGAACGCTTTGATGGCAGCGGTGGAATTGACGTATGTGACGGGAATGATCGATTCGCCATATCGCTCCGTAATGATCTCCCAGCACTCCTCCACTTCCTGCTCGTCTGCCATGTCTGCCATCGAGCAGCCGGCATTCATATCGGGCAAAATCACTATTTGGTCATCCGACGTCAAGATATCCGCCGTCTCCGCCATAAAGTGGACACCGCAAAACACGATGTACTTCGCCTCCTGGAGATTGGCGGCGATGCGGGCCAATTGCAGGGAATCCCCCCGGTAATCGGAATGGACGATGACATCGTCGCGCTGGTAGTGGTGTCCCAGGATCACAAGATCTCTTCCCAGAGCCGCCTTGGCCTGGTGAATCCTCAGGTCCAGCTCCTCTGATGACAGCGCCGCGTACTCGCTTATTGAAGTGTGCCCGGCTGCCAGGCTGTCTGTTGCCGACATATCTGTCCCTCCTGTTTAGGTAAGGTCAAGGCTTATATCCAAAGCCTTGACTGAGTGAGTCAGCCAGCCGAGGGAAATAACATCCACCCCGGTTACAGCGTACTCTCTCACTGTTTCTGGCGTAATTCCTCCGGAAGCCTCGGTGACGGCCCGGCCTCCTGCGATCTGCACCGCTTCTCTCATCATCTCCGGCGGCATGTTGTCCAGCAGGATCACATCGACGCCTGCTTCTACCGCTTCTATCACCTGATCGAGCGTTTCGGCCTCCACTTCAATCTTGACGAGATGGCCAGCCCCGCGCTTGACCTTGGCTGCTGCCGCACGGATCGATCCAGACGCGGCGATGTGATTATCCTTGATCATGACCGCATCGTACAGGCCAAACCGGTGATTGATTCCGCCGCCGACGGCAACCGCGTGCTTGTCGAACAGCCGAAGCCCCGGCATCGTCTTGCGGGTATCGGCAATCCGCACCGGCAAATCGGCCACGCTGCGGCAGACGTCACGTGTCACGGTAGCGATTCCCGACATTCTCTGCAGAAAATTAAGAGCGATTCGCTCTCCGGAGAGGACGGCGCGGGCGCTTCCGGTGACCGTCGCGATCCTCTCTCCCGCCTTTACGTCTGTGCCGTCCGAGACAAGCCCGGCAAAGCGGACTTCCGGATCAAGCAGCCGGAATACCTCCTCGGCCACAGAGAGTCCGGCAATTCTCCCCTCCTGTTTGGCAAAAAGCGTGCCGCTCAGCCTATCCCCCGGTTCAAACAGCAGTTCTGTCGTCAAATCGCGAGTGCCGATATCTTCAATGAGCGCCTGCTGAAGCAGCTGGCGTACGAGCAATAGATTCATAGCTTCCTCCTTGTATCGAATGGGCGTCGAATTCCGGGTCTGTCCCAGGGTAATCCAGGCGGTAATGGGCCCCTCTGCTCTCTTTGCGCCAGATGGCTGGCTGCACGACCAAAAGCGCTGCAGCAAGGAGGTTTTGATCGGCCACCGAAAGGAGCGAAGGCTGGCCGAGCCAGGATTGAAGCAGGGCGCGGGCATGCTGGAGATGCGGTTCATCCCGGACGATTCCGGCGTGCGTCCACATCACATCCTGGACTCGCCGGAGCAGTTCCGCGCTTGCATGCAGCGGCGTTCCCCGTGCATCATCCGCAAGCAGAGCGGCATCTGTCCAGCTGCTCCGCCCCGTCGGCGGCAGCTCGGCGAGAGCCTCGGCCGTGCGAAAAGCCATGACAAGCCCCTCGAGCAGGGAATTGCTGGCCAAGCGATTTGCCCCGTGAAAACCGCTGGAAGCCGCTTCCCCAATCGCAAACAAGCGCGGCACGGACGTCGCACCCCGGTCATCTGTCTGGATTCCTCCCATCGTGTAGTGGGCGGCCGGAACGACGGGTATCAGGTCGACAGCCGGATCAATCCCAATCCTTTGGCAGGAGGCCCAGACGGTGGGAAACCTCTCGGCAAATCCCGGGATCCGGCGGGCGTCCAGATATACGTCCCTGCCGGCCTGCAGCTCGGCGTAGATCGCCCTGGAGACGATGTCCCGCGAGGCCAGCTCGCCCCACTCATGATAGCGGCGCATGAAGTCCTCTTTTCTGGAGTTGACCAAGATCGCCCCTTCGCCCCGAACGGCCTCGGTGACGAGCGGAAGCGGTGTGGTGCCGCACTTCAAGGCAGTGGGATGAAACTGCACAAATTCCATGTCGCGCAAAAGCGCCCCCGCCCGGTAGGCCAAGGCGTACCCGTCGCCAGTGCTGCCGCTCGTATTGGTGGTGTACCTGTACAGCTGGCCCAGCCCGCCGGTGGCGAGAACAACCGCTTTGGCCTGGAAACGGATCAGCTGGCCGGATGTATCCTGCCCAACCGCTCCGGTGCATTCCCCGTCCTCCACCACCAGCTGAGACACCGCTCTGTTTTCCCACAAGCTGATGTTCGGATGGGCATAAATCTGCCGAGCCAGTGTTCTGACGATCGCCCGCCCGGTTGCGTCGCCGCCTGCGTGGACGATTCGCTTGCGGCTGTGCGCCCCCTCTTGTCCCAGGAGCAGATTGCCGCCTGGATCGCAGTCCCAAGCGACGCCGGCTTCCTGAAGGAAGCGGACGGCATCCGGAGCCTGACGGACATAGGAGTCAACTGTCCCTAAGTGGCAAAGGCCCTGACCGGTCCGAATCGTATCTTCTCCGTGCAAGCTGGCACTGTCGTCTGCGGACAGTGCCGCAGCGATTCCCCCTTGTGCCAGGCTGCTGTTGCAGTCGCAGACGTTTCCCTTCGTGACAAGGGCGACCCGGCCGTGGCGGGATGCCAAGGAACCAAGTGCCAATCCTGCAATTCCGGAACCGATGACAACGTAATCTGCCGCAACGTCTTTTCCCATGGCCACCCTTCTTTCTCATTTGCTGTTGTCCCAATCTACGACTCTATTATTTGACTGCTATTGAATTATGTCAAGACATGTGTAAAATTAGGTGTAAAGTTATCATGTCAACTTGCTCCCCATACATTGCCAAAGAGGTGTTTGCCATGCCTGAGCTTGAACTTGAACGCTATTTCGATCACGCTGCTGCTACTCCGATGCGACCCGAGGCTTTTGCGGCGATGGCGCCATATTGCATGGAATATTTTGGGAATCCAGGAAGCATCCATCCATTCGGCTTTCAGGCAAAGGAAGCCGTAGAAGCAGCCAGGAACTCGATCGCCAAAACGATCGGTGCACACGGCAAAGAGCTGATCTTTACCGCCAGCGGCACTGAATCCAATAACCTCGCCATCCTCGGCGGGGCTCGGCGCATGCGCCGGCTGGGAAAAGGGAATCACGTGATTGCCAGCGCAGTGGAGCATCCGGCGGTTAGAGAGGCCTGCCGGGCGCTGGAAGCGGAAGGATTTCGGGTGACATACGTCCCCGTGGACGAGAGGGGGCGGATCATCACGGAGAAATTGCAGGAGGCCATTTCACCTGATACGGTGCTGGTGAGCGTCATGCACGCGAATAACGTCGTCGGTACGATTCAACCCATTGCGGAAATCGGCGCCTTTCTCCGCGGCAAAAACATCTTGTTCCATTCAGACGCAGTGCAAAGCTACGGGAAGATAGAAGTAGATGCCGTTCGCATGCAGGTGGATCTGTTGACGATCAATGCCCATAAGCTGGGCGGTCCGAAGGGCGCGGCCGCCCTGTACGTTCGGAAGGGTGTGAGGATCGACCCGATCATCTACGGGGGCGGGCAGGAGCGGGGGATGCGCTCCGCAACTCCCAACGTGGCCGGCATCGTCGCGTTTGCCAAGGCGGCTGAACTCGCCGCAGCGGAGCTCCCGCAGGAGAAGGCCCGGCTGGCCAAGCTGCGGGCCCGGCTGATCAGGCGGCTGACCGGCACGATTCCGGGCTGCAAGCTGAACGGTCCTGCAGCGGACGATATGTACGCCGAGTACGTCCTCCCCACCCATATCAATATCGGCATCGACCGGATCGAGGGTCAAGCGCTCATGCTGGAACTGGAACGGCTCGGCTTCGCCACCTCCAGCGGCTCGGCGTGCAGCGCTTCCGGCTCCGAACCCTCCTACGTGCTACTGGCGATGGGAAGAACCCGGGAGGCAGCTTTGGAGAGCCTGCGGATTACGATGGGCAGGACGACGACTGAAACAAGCATCGACGAGCTTGCTGCAGCGATCGAACAGGCTGCAAACCAGTGGCGAAGCGCAGCCAGCCTGCCCCCGTTGCGTTAGGGGCAGGCCGGCAAATGGCGTCATTGCAGTATCTCAAGTTTCTGTTTTCATGATCGCCCGGTACAGCCGGTGCAGTGCGTCCAGGCTTTCTTGGTCTACTGTAAAGGAATGCCCGTCAAACCAGTACGCATCCTGCTCTACACCGGACATCCCGCTGCCGTATCGGTCGAACTGGGTCTCTACGCATGCCGCCGTATCCTCAGCACATTTGCGCACGTGCAGATGCCGGTCAATCACTTCCCGATACTGCGCATACACCTCCGCATACCGGCTTGTCTCGTCAAGGCGGGCCAGGCGGTACAGTGCCAGGTCGATCTGCAGCCAGCAGGTGACGTAAAAATGGAATTCCCAAAACAGGACTGTCAGCGCCTCTCTCAGCGGCTGCGGGTCCCCGGTCTGGCGCATCGCCAAGAGCGCCTGTTTGACCGTTTTCTTCTTCTCCTGGATCAAATCAAAGTGGCTGACCGCCCCGCGGTAAAACTTGCGGACAATCTTCAGCAGCATGTCCGGCGTCCGCGGCGGCAAGCCCCTGTATCGATTGGTTACATCCCGTTCCATCTCAAACCCCCTGCTCCCGGTTTCTAGGTGTCTTTGTCTCACTTTGGTCCAAAGGAATAGGGCACCAGCGGCCTGGCAAAGCAAAGACCGCTCTGTTCCTCCGCCTCGCTTCTCGCCTCTTCACCGGCAAAGGCGTCCTGGTAATGCATCAAGATGAGTTTCTTTTGCAGCTTCGCCGGCAGAGTCTGCAGCTCTTCCAATGAGGTATGCGAAGGGATCTCAAGCTCCCACATGTGGCAGTCGTGAAAAATCCGGCCCACCCTCTGTTCGTGCACCGCCAAAAGCTCCCCGTCAAATGAAGTATCGCCGGTAAAGAAAAAATACGGCTCAGCCAAAAGGCCAAAGCTGGTCATGCCAGGGGTGTGCCTGGTCGGAATCAGCTCGAAAACTGCCCCGCCAAGCTCAAATTGCCGGTCCAGCAGCATCACTTCAAAGTAATCTTCCAGCGTCTTGGGCCCCGAGGTCGTATGGGCCAGGCCAGCCTTTACTGTCTGCCACAATTCATCTGCCAGCTCGCGTGAGATCAGCAGATTGGGCTTCTGCCCGCCTACGGCCTTGCGATAGTGGGCAAGCTGCTGCAGCCCGTTGATATGGTCTTCGTGCAGGTGAGTGATAAAGACGTTCTTCACATCCTGCAGGTCCTTGCCCAGCCGCTTTAATGCCGGCCAATTGGTCGCCGGAAAGTCGATGACGAGATTTTCCCCGCCCCACTCCAAGAGAGCGCTGGTATGGCCCAGCTTCAGCGAAAAGGCGTCCCCCGTTCCGAGAAAGGTAAGCTTCATATCCGATCCCTCCAGGCTTTTCAATACCCAAGCTCGAGATTGACTACTCCCGCCAGCGGCTTTCCTTGCACGTAGCGCTCCAGATTTTGCACAAAAAACCGTCCCACGTCTTCCGGCGTGCTCGGTCCCGAAAGATGCGGCGTCACGAAAACGTTCGGCATCTCCCATAACGGACTGTCCGCCGGCAAAGGCTCTTGCTCGAACACATCGAGAACAGCGGCCTGCAGGTGTCCAGAGCGGAGAACATCGATAAGGTCTGCTTCCGCGATCAGACTTCCGCGGCCTACATTGACCAGACAGGCGTCAGGCTTCATCGCCAGCAGTACTTGACGGTCGACGACGTGACGGGTTTCATTTGTCAAGGGCAGTGTCAGGACCAAATAGTCCAGTTCCTGCACGAAGCTGCTCCATTCGTGCGGACCAAAGTGGCGGTCGACCAAATGAGCTTGTCTTCCGCTGTGGCTGAGCCCTGTCACTTTCATATCGAAAGCCCGCGCTTTCCGCACGATTTCCGCTCCGATCGAGCCCAGTCCAGCTACACCGATCGTCTTGTTTTGCAAAAATCCGGTGACAAACGGTTCCCAGCGGCGTTCGGATTGGGCTGTCCGCAAGCGGGGCAGATCTTTGGCAAGGGAGAGCAGGTAAGCGAAGACGTATTCGGCGATAGGTCCGCCAAACTGGTCCAGGATGCGGGTGATGACGATCCGGGAAGGCATCTCTCCGGCGGAAACCCAATCGTCAACGCCGGCCCCCATCGATTGAACCCACTTCACATCGGCAGCGGCGGGAGACGGCAGCAGTTGTATGGGGAATTTCCAGCAGAGCAGCACTTCCGTCTCCGGGAGGTGGCGTTCGGCTTCCTCAGGCGTCGATGCGGCGGCAATTTGGGTGCAGCCGTGGGAGCGGAGGATCTCCACATACTTCTCTGTCTCTTTGGCCTGGGGGGTGTATACCAGAATCTTGGGGCTTTTCATCTGCGATTCTCCTCTCTATTCCGTGTGCTTTGGGGTTGCTGCCTACATTTTACAGGAATCGCCGCCGGAGTGCACCCTTGCATGACAAAAGAGGGTGTCCCAAAAGTAAACTTTGGAACACCCTCATCAGCAAAA
>NZ_JBJQOQ010000025.1:0-82929 GCF_046036945.1 Brevibacillus sp. B_LB10_24
CACACCGGAGGTCGCGGGTTCGAGTCCCGTCAGCTCCGCCATTTCTTGGTTGAGTTTCTGTTCTTGTTACATACACAAAAATGGTTCGGTAGCTCAGTCGGTAGAGCAGAGGACTGAAAATCCTCGTGTCGGCGGTTCGATTCCGTCCCGAACCACCATTTTTTTTGAATAAAATAATTGCAATGCCGGTGTAGCTCAATTGGTAGAGCACCTGACTTGTAATCAGGGGGTTGTGGGTTCAAGTCCTATCGCCGGCACCATTTTTTTTGGGGCGTAGCCAAGCGGTAAGGCAACGGACTTTGACTCCGTCATGCCCTGGTTCGAATCCAGGCGCCCCAGCCATTATTTAGCTTCACGAGCCATTAGCTCAGTTGGTAGAGCATCTGACTTTTAATCAGAGGGTCGAAGGTTCGAGTCCTTCATGGCTCACCAGTTTTTTAATCTTAGTACGTAAATTTGTATTTGAATACATGCGGGTGTGGCGGAATTGGCAGACGCACCAGATTTAGGTTCTGGCGGGCAACCGTGGGGGTTCAAGTCCCTTCACCCGCACCATACGTGAGAAGACCTTGAGAAATCAAGGTTTTTTTTTGTTTTTATAGAGAGAATGCCGAATGGCCATGTAAACGATGTTTTTTTCATGGACTATTGAACCGAACGGGAGGGCTCGGCATGGTTTCATCGCATAACGAAGTGTTTACCCGGAAAAACCGTGAGCTGATGAAGCATTTGTATATGAAATGATAACACAAACTTCCCCGGTCGATGATCGCGGTCATCCCGGGGATGTTCGTATGCAATGGAACCAATTACCGCTGCGGCGTCATCAGATCCTCGGCGATACGGATCAATTCTTCCTTGGTCAACGGACTGTCTTGGTTATCCGATAAAGTGAAATGCAAACCACGTTGTTCGTCCAGCCATCCCAGCCGGTTTTTTCCCGCCTTTAAAGGCTGGCTTCCTTCGCCCGCTTGAATATAATAGGCTTTGATCCCGTGGATGGTCAGCTTTTCAGCCGTATCCTGGCCGTTCTGCATGACTTCTATGAATGTGGTCTCAGGGTCGTATTTGGAGGCCTCAATATTGACATAGTCCTTTCCTTTAGCGTACCGGGCGAAGGTAAGCGTAAAGTCCAGATCAGATGGATTCGGATTCAGCTTATGCGTAACCAGTTTCTCGCCTTCCGGAACGGCCTGCGCCTTGCGAATCAGTTCGTCGGTTAGGGCTTGGTATTCCGCGCTGTCCATAGTGTCTGGGAAGGTGAAAATCGGATAAACGTACCCGAAGTTGAATTGATAGCCGTCCGGCAGATGGACTGGAGAGGTAAACAGCGGCGTCCCTGTCCGCTTCGCTTCTTCCTGCAAACGGTCGAAGCTTGAAACTTCGGCCTCTCTATAGACAAAAGCGATCTGGAGGTTCGAAACGGTATCGTCCTTAACATAATAGGCAGCGTATTCTCCGGGCTGAAGCCGACTCTTCGCTTCTTCGCGATAGGCCTCTTCGACCCGTACACGATGCTTGGCATCGTCTACGCTTGCGTTGGTGACGTCCGTGCTTAAGACGACATCGCCTTTGCCATTGCGGAATTCGAGATATTGGGAAGCCGCGTAACCTGCCGCGGCCACAGCCAAAACCGTAACCGCGACGAGCGCGGGAGCCGCGATGCCGGGCCGAAAGCGCCGGGGGACGGCCGATGGGAATTTCGCTTGCGATTTCCTATAAATCCGGTCCATTACCTGATCTGTGACCTCAAAGGCCTGTACGTTCGAAGCGTTTTGAGGCAGCCGGTCCATATTTTTCAGACTTTGTTCTTCAGGGCTGTAGGGTATTCCACGCATGAAAGCTCCTCCTCCATCTGTTCCATGATTTGTTTAAGCTTGGTTTTCGTCCGGACATATTGCTTTTTGGCCGCTTCCTGACTTTTGTTGACGATGTGTCCGATTTCCGGGAACGACTTTTCTTCAAAAACGCGTAGCACCAGCAAATTGCGCTCTTCCACGGTAAGCTTGCCCAGCGCTCGGCTGAGCGGTTCGCTGAAGAGTTGGCGTTCCATCACCTGCTCGGCGCTGTCCGCGGTCGTCGCGAACGGAAACAGGCAACAAAATGTCCTGAACGGCATCTTCTGCCTCCGATTGGCTGCCAAGCAGCCGCCAGCAGTAAACGTAAATCGGCCGTTGGTACATCTGCACGATATAGGCGTAGTCTTCCGTATGGCCAGCCTGCACTTGTCTGACCCGGTATTCGATTTCTTCATCCAAAGCTTCTTTCACCCCCTTGCTCAACCGCAGTACACTTCTATAACAAATGAAGGACGTCAAAAGGGACATCAAACTGTAATTTTTTATGTAAGTATAGATGATTGCATTGCCTCGATGGTAACGTTAATCGGGCTTGGATAATTGCTAAACTCAAAAATCTGTCACTGCTGGCCGCGATAGGCCTTATCCTTACGTTCGGTTGGTTTTTAAGTCCATCTACAGTTCCATCTGTCAAGGAAACAGCAGCTGTTAATTCGAATTCTGGAACAAATGAAACAAACAATTCATTCAATAAGAAAGAAACAGAGGCGGGGCAGAACACAGAGAGATTAAACAATGGATCTGTTAGTTCACCAATGACTGCACAACCGTTAATTGCGCAAGCGACGAATCCAACTCTCTCTACTCCTATGAATAATAAGCCATCAAATGAACGGCAACAGTTATTGAAGTAGTAGACGGCAATACGATGAAGGTACAATTGAATGATAAAGATTTGGTCGAGAAACCGGGGTGTTGGAAAGGAAAAAAGCCCCGAGATCAGGGCTTTTTTTTGCTACTCAATCATTCAGAACTGTTTCCAAAGTGCAGGGGAACGGGCTTGGCAGGAACAATGGTCGATATGGCAGCTTTATAAAGAAGGCTTTGTTTAGAATCTATCTGCAACGTTATTGTGTATGGGTCGGTGGCAATTATGAATCCCTTCATGTGAACGCCGTTCTTTGTAATTAGCGCAACCGGGACCTGATGTGAGATGACATATTCCAAAAAGATTTCTTGTACCGCTATTTTTTTCAGTGCAATCATCCCTTTCTCTCTATCGTCGGATTCACTTATATTCTACCATATGTATCAGGGAGATAAACCTGCCGGCGAGAAAGGAATTGTGGCTTTTGTATCAAACAATATAATATTGCGTATGCGATTCAGCATTGACAATCCCAAGAAGGCTGCTCTGCTTGTCATTGATATGGAGAACGACTTCATAAGACCGGGTGCTCCCATGTTTGTTCCGATGGCGTACGACATGGTATCCAATATAAAAAAGCTGCTCGAAGCCTGCAGAGAAAAGGAAATGACCATCATCTACACAGCGCATGTCCATGGAAAGGATCGCAAAGACATGGGGTTGATGGCCGATTTCTGGGCTCCGATCGGCAGCTAGACCGCTCCTCGTTGACGGAACAGAAGGGGGAGAGATCTATCGGGAGATCGCCCCGATGAAGGGGAGTTGGAGATTAAAAACATCGTTACAGCGCGTTTTACAACGCATCTGCGAGACAGGGGAATCGAGACGCTCATCATTACCAGAACGGTCACCAATATGTATTGCGAGTCGACGGCGGGAGACGCACAATTCCGGGATTATCAAGTGATATTTGTCTCGGATGCCAATGGCACCATGGATTACCCGGATTTAGGGACTGGAGCTGTGAAGAGCCCTGTCTTCGCCCGATTGGTGCGAAGGCGGGCGTTTCATTTTCCTGGAAAGCTAATGGGGCAAGATCGTGATTACCGTAGACAGGATGAGCAGGGCTACCATTCCGACCACAATGCCAATAATTAACGCTCCGCTAATTCCTCTGCTTTTCGTCTGCATGTGTTTATCCTCCTTTTTGATGGGTAGTATGCCCAAAATCAGTTACTCCTATATTGAAAAGGAAAAGATTGGTCTGGAGCGACTTTTTGCCATTTTGTCAATTTCGTGGTATTATGTAACACGATAGAATGAATACGTGTATGAGGAATTCCCTTTCCGTATCGCCCTGATGACCCCATGTATTGACTGGAAATTAAATACCACGTGCCCTTAGCTCAGCTGGATAGAGTGTTTGACTACGAATCAAAAGGTCGGGAGTTCGAATCTCTCAGGGCACGCCATTTGTGATATAGAGTAGGAAGGAACCCTGCTCTTTTTTGCTAATTAGACCTGGAAAATTCCTATACGAATATTTGCGCTTCTTCCAAAAACGGAATGTTGCCAGTCAGCGGACAAGGAGTTGTGAGTATGAGTGTTATCAAGCTGGATCAACCACATCAAGCCATTGAAAACCTGGTGCAAAATATTGAAAAAGTACTGATTGGAAAAAGAAAAGTCATTGAACTAAGTATTGTGGCCTTATTGGCAAAAGGACATGTGCTCCTGGAAGACGTCCCGGGCGTGGGCAAGACCATGTTGGTTCGCTCACTCGCCCGCTCAATCGGCGGGGATTTTAAACGGCTGCAGTTTACGCCGGATTTGCTTCCGACGGATGTCACAGGGGTATCGATATACAATCAGAGGTCGATGGAGTTTGAGTTCCGCCCGGGTCCGATTTTCGCGAATGTCATTTTGGCAGACGAGATCAACCGGACGTCGCCCAAAACGCAGTCAGCTTTACTGGAGGCGATGGAGGAGCATTCGGTCACGGTTGATGGTGTGACCCACCGGCTTTCGGAACCGTTTTTTGTCATGGCGACCCAAAATCCTTTGGAATACGAAGGCACTTTTCCCCTGCCGGAAGCGCAATTGGACAGGTTTCTTTTGCAGCTTCAATTGGGGTATCCCACGGAAAACGAGGAAATGCAAATACTCACCCGCTTCATCGGGCAACAGCCAATCGACAAAGTAGAGCCGGTTTTGACGGTGGAAGAAGTGAGAGCCCTTCAACGGGAAGTGGACTCGATCAAAGTCAGCGAGGGAGTCAAGGAGTACATTGTCCGCCTCTGCCACAAGACGCGCAGCCACCCGAGCGTATATCTGGGGGTTAGTCCGCGGGGGGCATTGGCGCTCTGCCGGGCCTCGCAGGCATTGGCATTTTTGCGGGGGAGAGACTTTGTCATCCCCGATGACGTGAAGGAACTGGTACCGGTTACGTTCCGCCACCGGATTATCTTGAAACCCGAGGCGCGGCTGGAAGGGGCAACGGTTGACCGCTTGCTTTCCGGGGTACTGCAGGAGACACGTGTCCCGATCGGTTGAGAGGACGGTGAGCGGGAACGTGAGACAACGAAAATACGGTAAATACAAGATTGCCCTGCTGGTGCTGATCACCTATGTTTTTGCCAAGTTTCAGGGCGGCTTTGCCAGCTGGTTTCTCTTTTACAGCAGCCTGACCTTCGCCAGCTACGAGGCGCTTACCTACCTGCTGATGTTTGCGACGCTGGAGGTGGAGCGGGAAATCGAGGCGAGCCGGCTCCGCGATGGGGAGGATGTAGTCGTCACGCTGCGGCTAAGGCGAAAGATCTGGTTTCCGCTGGGCTGGTACTTGCTCGTGGAGCCGCTGCCGGATAAATTGGCCGGGTACTACGAGCCGCATCGGGAGCTTCTCTTCCCCGGTTTTCGCCGCGAGATGGAGGTCCGGTACGTGATCCCGTCACTGCCGCGGGGACATTACGTCCTGCAGGAGTGCGTGGTTAGCGCAGGGGATTTTTTTGGATTCATCCAACGGTCCAAGGCATTTCCCATCACGAACGATTTTCTGGTGTACCCGTCTTATCGGAAAATTACCCACTGGGCGACAGGAGACGGACGAATCAGCGGCGTTGTTCCCGTCCCCCATCGCCGCTCGGACGACATCGCCGCCGTGCGCGGAGTGCGGGATTACCAGTGGGGTGACAGGTTGAGCCAGATTCACTGGCGGGCATCGGCACGCGGCCTGGGTCTGAAGACGAAGGAGTTCGAGCACCAGGCAATGAACCAGGTCGTCTTCTTCTTCGACGTCAACAAGCTTGCCTATGCCGGGCAGGACCCGCAGCTGTTTGAGCTGGCGGTAAAACTGGCGGCGAGCCTTGTCTACTACTGCAGCAGGCGACCTTTTCCCTTTGGCTTTATCTATCATGCTCAGCAGCGCGTTGCGATCCCAACCGGGGGCACACAGGCGCATTTTTTCCGCGTGTTTGACCAGTTGGCACATGTCATGCCGGATGGAGATGAGCCGTTTTCACAGGTGATTGGGCGGGAAGCGCTGGAAATTCCCTTGGGCATGACGCTCGCTGTCATTACTCCGTCGCTTGAGCAGCGAGTGGTCGCCCAACTGATGGAACTGTCCCGCTCCGGGCGAAATGTGCACCTCTTTTTGGTCCATGCCAAGCCCTTAAGCGGGGAAGAGCAGCGGGTTTTGCATATGTTGACGGCGGCAAAGGTGGTCTGCCGTCCACTCCACCTGAGCGAATTTGCCGAGCTAAAACGGATCGGAGGTGTTTAAGGTGAAGACGTGGAGATCAACGAAGGCAATGGAATGGCTTGCCGCTCTATTCCTGTTCCTTTTGATCAGGGAATGGCTGCTGCCGCTGGCTGCCTTGACTGATACGGCTGACCTGAGTCCGTTTTATCTGGTAACCGCGGGCGTTCTGCTCCTCGATCTCTTGCTCAAACGCCGCGTCCTGGCTGCCGTATTGAAGCTGGCAGGAGTGATCTGGCTCGTTCATGCATCGTTTTTTCAAGACAGCATCCTGCATCTGCAGTGGATCAAACAGACCTACATCCACCTCAAACAGGACATCCCGCTTGCGCTGGGACAAAACTGGCTGGAAATGTCGCTCGTTTCGCGAAATCTGCTGTTTGATCTCTTGCTGGCGGCTCTCGCATCGCTGTTGTTTTACCTGGTGGTGGAGCAGCGTCAGGGGTTGTGGTTTGTCTTTTTGACAGAGGTGTACCTGGCAACCTTGGATACGTTTGTTCCGTACGAAGCAAGCGGCGGGATCATCCGTACCCTGATCTTCGGCTTCCTGCTGCTGGCCGTCAACCACCTGCTGGCGATGGAGCGGCTCACGACGGGCAGGGCCAAGAGCCGTTTTGCCCTCTGGAAATCCCTGTTTGTTCCCATGGTCATTATCCTGTTTTCTGTAGGGGTTGCTTACGCCGCTCCGAAACATGCGCCGAGCTGGCCTGACCCGGTTGCCTTTCTGCAAGGGAAGCAGAGCGCGGGGGGAAGTACAGCGGTCATGAAAAAAGTGGGTTACGACGATGACGACGAGAATCTCGGCGGCCCGTTTGCCCAGGATGACAGAATGGTGTTTCGCGCGATCGTGGGCGACAAGTTTTACTGGCGCGGCGATTCAAAAGATATCTACACCGGAAAAGGCTGGGAAAAATCCGACGTTGTCTACGAGGCCATCGCAGAACCGCGCACCCACAAATGGGAAGAAGAGATGTTTAAAGGGCTGGACACGGAGAAGGTGACAGCGTCGCTCAACTTTTCCGAGCTGGAGAAGCTGCCGTTGATTTTTTATCCGGGACAATTGCGCCAGATCTTGGCGTACACGCCGTCAAACGCGGCTATCGTGTACGATCGCAAAAGCAATCATTTGGAGACGATCAGGGGAGAGGACCTGCTGAGAGGCTCGAGGCTTGCAGACCCGAAGCGGAGAGCGAGCGGCACACAGGAACTGCATGTCTCCCCGGTCAACCTGGTCAGCTATAAGCTCGTTGCCGAGGCTCCTGTGATCAGTGTGAAAAAATTGACAGAAGCCGGCACCAATTACAGCGAAGAGATTCGCCGCTCCTATTTGCAATTGCCGAATGAATTGCCGGCCCGCGTGAAGGAACTGGCAGAAACGATCACAAAGGATGCGAAAACTCCTTACGATAAGGTGCGGGCGATTGAATCGTACCTGCGTACGGGCGGGCGGTTTCGCTACGAGACGAAAGACGTGCCGACTCCGGGACCGGATCAAGATTTTGTCGACCAGTTTTTGTTTGAGAGCCACCGCGGTTACTGCGATCACTTCTCTACGGCGATGACGGTCATGCTTCGCTCCGTTGGTGTTCCGGCCCGCTGGGTCAAAGGATTTGCTCCCGGGACCGAGATAGGAGAAACAGAGGACCATCAAAAGATCATCGAGGTGCGCAGCAAAGATGCGCACTCCTGGGTAGAAGTCTACTTTCCCCAGTACGGCTGGATTCCTTTCGAGGCGACGACCTCTTTCGTCTCGCCCGTCCGGGTCAATTATGATCTGCCGATCGAGACACAGCCCGATTCTGTGCTGCCGGTGGCCCAACAGGACAAACCGAAAGATCAAAAAGACAGGACACGCAATGAACGGGAAGGCGACAAGGAGTCGGGGTCCGCGGGAATCCACCTTTCCAAAGGGATGTTGGCTGCTGCAGGGGGGATCATCGCAGCCGTGCTGCTGGCAGCATGGATCAGCCGCCGCTATCTGCTGATCTGGTGGCTGAAGCGGCAGATGTCAGCATATCAAGAAGATCATTTCCATAAAAAATATGAAAAATTGCTGTACATGTGCGAGCGCATCCTGTTCCCCCGCAAACCGGCGGAAACGCTGCGGGAGTACGTGCAGCGTCTGAGTCTTTCAGGCGATAAACGCCAGGATCTGCTGTACCTGACGAAGCTGTACGAAAAAGTTTGCTACGGGTACAAGGAGATCGGGGCAAAGGCTCGGGAAACGGCCAATAAAATCGTTGAGCGTTTGGCTTCCCAATTGAAGCCTTGAATATTTTGGAGCGGTCTGCTAGAATGTGCTTCATTAGTACCAGAAGAACTGGGACTCCTCCTTTCGGTTAACCGCAAAGGAGGATGACCCGTTTTTTTTTGGTTGATCAGGCGGCCGCTTGTACGGATGCTTGGTGCAGGACCAAGTTTTCTGAGAGGTGAGGAGGATACTTATGGACAAACCAATGGAAATGGTAGTCGTACTCGATTTTGGGGGCCAGTACAACCAACTGATTGCCCGGCGGGTACGCGATTTGGGAGTGTACAGCGAATTGCTGCCTTACAATACGCCGATTGACAAGATCAAAGCTCTGCAGCCGAAGGGAATTATTTTCTCGGGCGGGCCGGCGAGCGTGTACGAAGCAGGCGCCCCTACGATTGATCCGGCTATCTACGAGTTGGGAATTCCGGTTCTCGGTATCTGCTACGGCATGCAGCTGACCGCCCATCTGCTGAAAGGAAAAGTGGAACGGGCAGGTGTGCGGGAGTACGGAAAAGGGGAGCTCAAGCTTCAGCGGAGGCACGAGCTGTACGATAAGTGGGAGGACAACGAAATCGTGTGGATGAGCCATTCGGACAAGGTCGTCGAATTGCCCGAAGGCTTTGAGATTGACGCTACCAGTCCCGCTTGTCCGATAGCGGCCATGAGCAATCCGGCAAAAAAGGTGTACGGGGTTCAGTTTCATCCGGAGGTGCGCCATACCGTAAAAGGGAACGAATTTATCGGCAACTTCCTGTTTAACATTTGCGGCTGCACGGGCGATTGGAGCATGTCCAACTTTATCGACGACGAGGTGGCGCGGATTCGCGATCAAGTGGGCGATAAAAAGGTTCTCTGCGCATTGAGCGGCGGGGTCGACTCGTCAGTGGTTGCCGCGTTGATTCACCGGGCGATCGGCGATCAGCTTACCTGTATGTTCGTCGACCACGGATTGCTGCGCAAGGGCGAGGCCGAAGGTGTCATGGAGACCTTCGTCGGCAAATTTGACATGAAGGTGATCAAGATCGATGCCCGGCAGCGCTTTCTGGACAAGCTTCGCGGAGTGACCGATCCGGAACAAAAGCGCAAAATTATCGGGAACGAGTTTATCTACGTTTTCGATGAAGAAGCGGCAAAATTGAAGGATATGGACTTCCTGGCGCAGGGGACGCTGTACACCGATATTATCGAAAGCGGTACGGCCACCGCACACACGATCAAGTCCCACCACAATGTGGGCGGACTGCCTGAAGATATGAAGTTCAAGCTGATCGAACCGCTCAAGACCCTGTTTAAAGACGAGGTGCGCAAGCTGGGCACCGAACTGGGGCTGCCGGATGAGATCGTCTGGCGTCAGCCGTTCCCGGGACCGGGGCTGGGCATTCGGGTGCTGGGTGAAGTGACGGAAGAAAAATTGACGATTGTTCGTGAATCAGATGAGATTTTGCGCGAGGAGATCGCCAAAGCGGGGTTGGACCGCGAAATCTGGCAGTACTTTACGGCTCTCCCGGATATGAAAAGCGTCGGGGTAATGGGCGACGTGCGAACCTATTCTTATACGGTGGGCATTCGCGCAGTCACCTCAATCGACGGCATGACCGCCGACTGGGCGCGGATTCCGTGGGACGTACTGGAGAGAATCTCCACCCGGATTACGAACGAGGTAGAGAACGTCAATCGGGTCGTCTACGACGTGACCTCCAAACCGCCTGCGACGATCGAGTGGGAATAAGCTGGTGATCAAGATAAAAACGGATATTTTTCTGTTTTATGCAGAAGAATGTTCGTTTTTTTATTGACAGCCTGTTTCGTTTCTTGCTACACTTCTCATGTCAACGGAAGGCAGTCTTCTTTTTTGGACTTATGATTCCGATGTAACTTTATGGAAAGACTAGTTGCAAGAACAAGAGGAGGAAAAGTCAGTGCGAAAGTATTTTGAGTTCGACAGGCTGGGAACCAATTACCGCCGCGAAATCATCGCCGGCATCACCACGTTTCTGGCAATGGCCTACGTCTTGGCGGTCAATCCGTTCATTTTGAGCGGGGCGGATTTGGGAGCAGACCTGAAAGCCAACTACCCGCCGTTTGGCGCCATTTTTACGGCGACGGCCCTGGCCGCGGCGATTGGTACGCTGATCATGGGGATTTTCGGCCGGCTGCCCATCGGGTTGGCTCCGGGAATGGGTTTAAACGCGTTTTTTACCTACACGGTTGTTCTGACCATGAACATTCCCTGGCAGCAAGCCCTCGCAGGTGTCTTTATCTCTTGTACGATCTTCCTGATTCTGTCGCTTACCGGTATTCGTGAAGCGATCATCAACTCCATTCCACCCGGGCTCAAGTACGCCACTTCAGCGGGTATCGGCTTTTTTGTCGCGTTTCTCGGCTTGAAAAATGCGGGAATCGTGATTGCCAACGAAGCGACAATCGTCTCCCTGGGTCATTTGAGCTTCCACTCGGGGATGAGCCCGGAAGACATTTTGGCTGCAAAGAATGCACTTTTGGCCGCGTTTGGACTGGTCGTCACCGGTATCTTGATGTCCCGCCGGATCAATGCCGCCATCTTCATCGGCATGGCGATTACCGCCGTCGTCGGGATGGTATTTGGACTTGTGGACCTGCCGGAAAAAGTGTTCGATGCGCCGCCAAGCCTGGCGCCCACATTTGGAGCCGCATTCTCTTACATGACCGACCCGTCCGTACTGTTCAGCGGCAATATGCTGATCGTCATCTTTACCTTTCTGTTTGTCGGTTTCTTTGACGCCACGGGAACGCTGATTGGCGTAGCCAGCCAGGCCGGTCTGCTGAAGGACGGCAGGCTGCCGCGGGCAGGACAGGCATTGGCGTCCGACGCGGTCGCCGGGATGGCCGGTGCGGTGCTCGGCACCTCTACGACTACTGCGTACGTCGAGTCTACGGCAGGGGTTGCGGCAGGCGGACGAAGCGGATTCGCCGCGATCGTGACAGCGGCGTGTTTCCTTGTTGCCTTGTTCATTTCTCCCCTTTTGACTGTGGTGACTCCGGCTGTTACCGCACCCGCATTGATCATCGTCGGAGTGTTGATGGCCTCCAATATGACCAAGATCGCCTGGAATGAGATCGAAGAAGCGCTGCCGGCATTTTTGACGGTGGTCATGATGCCGCTGACATTCAGCATCTCGGCGGGGATCGCCTGCGGGTTTATCGTCTACCCGATTACGAAGCTGTTCAAAGGGCAGGCTCGGCAAATTCACCCGGTCATGTACGTTTTATTTGCGATCTTCCTTATCTACTTCATCTGGCTGCACGAATAATGCTGATTAAGAGCAAGATGCGAAGGGGCTGTCCGATAAGTCCCTAAAATAAAAAGGTTGGAGCGGAAACTTTACGTTTTCCCTCCAACCTTTTTTGTGACACTGCTTCTGTAGGAAAGCAGCGAGGCGGATGCCTGCTACTTTCATTGGCGAGTCGGGGAAGAAAATCCCCCCAAGTCCGGCTGCTGCATCGCTGCCAGCCACATAGCCGGGAGGTTTTCGCACAGCAGCTTTTCGATCCCGCGGCAGGAGTAGACCTTTTGCGAATAGCCGTAAAGAATCACCTTGAGCATCATTTTGGGATGGCAGGCTGCGGCCTCCCCCTGAATAATGAGTAAACAGTCGCTTAGCGCTTTTCCCGTAGGTGTTCCAGCCAATCCTCCGATCCCCGTTTCACGAAGAGAAGCTGGCATTTCTATACCCACTTCATGCATGACCTGGATCATCTCATCTGGAGGGATGATACTTTTGACTCCGGCCAACGCCATATCTGCAACTGCCAAAGCGGTGATCGCATGCAATCCGTTGCGAATGATACAGGGAACCTCTACAAGGCCACCAACAGGATCACATATAAAGATCCAACGAGTTTTTTAAAGCCAGTCCAACGGCATGTCCTACTTGTTCCGGAGTACCTCCTCCGATTTCCACTAATGTACCTGCCGCCATCGCAGTTGCAGAACCCACCTCAGCTTGGCATCCTCCTGCAGCTCCAGAAATGGATGCTGAATTAGCAATGACGAGACCCAGTGCGGCCGCAGTCATCATCGATAAAATAATCGTGTCTCGAGAGTAACGGCCCTAAAACACTGGAGTTTCATCAACCAGGGAGTATAGAATAATGATATATAAGTTTTGAAGAGAGTAGGAATAAGTTGATGTATAAAGTAGGAATTGTCGGACCTCATCGTTCCGTAGAACGAATTTTGGATGTTTCCAAGGAATTTGAACAAGGGATGGAATTTATTCCTCATCCCTATCAAGATCCTAGAGAGATCAAAACATTGGTATTGGAATTCAATCATCAAGTGGATACATGGCTTTTTTCGGGGCCCGTTCCGTACTTAATTGCAAAAGACGTATTGGATTCAGATGAGAATCTGGTTTATATACCGGGAACGGAATCGGGACTCTATAAAGCGTTATTGGATTTGACTTATGACCAGATGGAAATATTGGACAGCGTGAGTATCGATTTTCCAAGGGGAATGTATCCGATTGACGAGGTATTAAAACAATTGGAAAGGCCCCCTCGAAACATTCACGTGCCCTTTGATCTTCATATTGACCCTGAGGAGTTGGTGTCTTACCATCTCGATTTGTGGAAAAAAGGAAAGACCCAGGGGGCTTTAACTGCTTTACCTTCCATCTGTCAGGCATTAAAAGAGGCCGGAGTCCCGGCCTCTTGGATCACGACCACTCGATCAGAAACTCGCCAGACCCTGAAGATTCTGGCCGAAAAGATGAGGACTTCTTATTTCAAGGACACGCAGATTGGGGTTGAAATGATCGAGATCGAACATTTTGACCGGATCATTCAGAAGGCTAAGACTCCCTACTATCTCCAACATTTGGAGCTGCGGTTGAAAGATACCCTCCTTCATCTCTGTAAGAAATTGGACGGGTCTTTGACGGATAGGGGATATGGGCGCTACGTCATCTTCAGTTCTCGCGGTGCGATCGAGCGAGAAATCCCGATGCTACAGAACACCATCCTCCAGATGTCCACTGAAGCCGATACGACGATAGCGGTGGGGATCGGTTTTGGAGAGACGGTCCTTTCTGCGGAAGTGAATGCGCACTATGCGATTCAACAATCGAAGGAAAAACCGAAACGGGGGATTATTATTGTTCAGGAGAACGGAATGATTATTGAATCAGTTGGCAGAGAGGAAAAACTCTCCTATTCAGCCCGCACGGATGATAAAGATTTGTTTAAGAAGCTAAAAAAGGGGAGTATTAGCGCAAAGACTTTTAATAAGATAGTCGCATTAATTCGTAGAATGGGCTGGAACGGTTTTACAGCGAAAGATTTGGCCACCCATCTTCACATGACAGAACGCCATGCAAACCGGATCATTAGCGATTTGTGCGAAGTTGATTTAGCTGAGTGTATTGGAGAGGAGTCTCAGGCTACTCGTGGAAGGCCAAGTAAAATCTATCAATTGAAATAAGCATCCAGTCTTGGATGCTTATTTTTTGTAATTTCAAAAAATGATTGAATTAAGAGTTTTCATGATATAGAATCATTTTATCGACATTGTCCTATATTATTCTTAAATTAAATATGTGCAAACAGAATCGGAAAAAATGGAAATGAGGTCGATTTACCATGGAACTTACCCGAAAAATCTCCGGAATCATCGATAGCAAAAGTCGTCAGTTTATCGACACCAGCGATCGCATCTGGGAATTTTCGGAAACCCGATTTGAAGAATCACAGTCTGCCGATTTGATCGCCTCCGTTTTGACGCACGAAGGATTTACCGTTGATCGTGGCGTTGCTGGTCTCGACACAGCACTTATCGGGAGTTTTGGCACAGGCAGTCCGGTTATCGCCATCTTGGGTGAATATGACGCTCTTGCCGGATTAAGCCAAAAAGCCGGTTCTACTGAATACGAACCACTCGTTTCAAAAGGCAATGGCCACGGTTGCGGACACAATTTACTTGGCGGCGGTGCTTTGGCGGCAGCCGTAGCAGTGAAAGAATATATGCTGGAGAACGGACTAGCTGGCACGATCCGCTACTACGGATGTCCTGCTGAAGAAAGTGGTTACGGAAAAACATATATGGCGAGAAATGGATTATTCCGCGATGTGGACGCTGCGTTCTCTTGGCATCCATATACGGGCAATGCGATCTGGCACGCTTCGTCAAACGCCGTTATCCATGCTACATTCCAATTCATTGGCCGCAGTTCTCACGCTGCCGCCTCACCTCATCTTGGTCGTAGCGCACTTGATGCAGTCGAGTTGATGAACGTTGGCGTCAACTATATGCGTGAACATATGATCGATGAAGCGCGCATCCACTACGCGATAACCAACACAGGCGGTTTTTCGCCGAACGTTGTGCAGCCGGAAGCCGAAGTTACCTACCTGATTCGTGCTCCCAAAACGTCGCAGGTACGCGAACTGTTCGCTCGTGTCCAAGATATCGCCCGCGGTGCGGCCCTGATGACCCAAACGAAGATGGAATACCGGATAGAAGGCGGCTGCGCTAACCTGATTCCGAACGCTACATTAGGGCGGGTCATGTACAAATACATGACCGAGCTGGGCGTTCCAGCAGCAACCGAGGAAGAGATTCGTTTCGCCAAAGCCATCTACGAGTCGATCTCGAAAGAAGACAAAAAAACGGCAGCAGCACAAGTAGGCAAGAAACTAGCTGTAAAGTTGGCGGAACGGCCGATTCCGGATTTCATTGTGCCATTTACAGAAGAACTGTCATTCATGGCGGCATCAACGGACGTTGCAGATGTCAGCTGGAACGCTCCTACCGCGCAGTGCTTCACAGCCACCTGGGCTTTCGGAACTCCTTTCCACACATGGCAGGCTGTGGCCCAAGGCCAATCATCCTATGCTCACAAAGCGATGCTGTATGCCGGCAAAATTATGGCTTGCGCCGCAGTCGAAGCGTTGCAGGATCCTGATCTTCTGGCCAAAGCGAAATCCGAACTGTTGGAGCAGCTGGACGGCGAGACTTATGACTGTCTGGTGCCCTCCGACGTTCGGCCCCCCCGGCTGTCCCAACTGAAACAAGGTCAGTTCGAAACCGTTTAACATCAAAAATGGAGGGTCATGATGAAGACAGAATGGATCAATGAAATGATTGAGTTGGTTAAGAATGACGTGATTACATGGAGAAGGTACCTGCATCAAAATCCGGAAGTATCCTTTCAAGAAGAAAAAACTGCCCAGTATATTTACGAAACTCTTCAATCTTTTGGCAATCTAGAGATTTTGCGGCCTACGAAGACAAGTGTTATAGCCCGCTTGATCGGTTCAAAGCCTGGTAAAGTTCTCGGTATGCGGGCAGATATCGATGCACTGCCACTTCAAGAAGAAAATGAGCTGCCTTACGCTTCCCAAAATCCAGGTGTCATGCATGCATGTGGTCACGATGGGCACACAGCCATGCTCCTTGGAACTGCGAAAATTCTTTCGAAACGTAAGGATCATATCAAGGGAGAAGTGCGCTTCGTGTTTCAGCACGCGGAAGAGTTACCTCCTGGAGGTGCCAAAGAAATTGTAAATTCCGGCAATGTGGATGGAATCGACATGATGATTGGTATTCATTTGATGTCAACGATGTCAGTTGGAAAGTTTGGTCTTGCTTATGGCCCTGTTACCGCAGCAACGGATAAATTTGAGATCAAGATTGTGGGAAAGGGAGGTCACTCCTCCCAACCCGAAAATAGCATAGATCCCGTTGTGATTGGTGCCCAGGTGATAACCAACCTTCAGCAAATTGTATCCAGAAATATAGGTGCATTAGAAAAGGCTGTCGTAACGGTAACACAGTTTCAGGCAGGTCACGCCTATAATATTATTCCGGATTCGGTTACATTAGGTGGGTCGACACGCAGCTTTGATCCTGAGATCCGCAAAAATATTCCTGTTTGGATGGAACGGATCGTCAAAGGAATCGCAGAGGCCCATGGAGCTTCCTATAAATTGGATTATTCCTATGGGTACAGTCCTGTGATTAACGATGATCAAGTAACGAAAATTATAGAAAATACAATAATCGAGGGATGGGGCAAAGAAACCTATGCAATCATACCTCCAATAATGGGAGGTGAGGATTTCTCCGCATATTTGGAAAAGGCGCCGGGTTGTTTCGTATTCCTTGGAGCTGGAAATGAAGAAAAAGGAACAACCTATCCCCATCATCATCCACGATTTAACATTGATGAAGACTCGTTAGCCATGGGAGTAGAATTGTTTGTGCGGACCGCTAACAAAATCGTCATGTAGTGATATGCAGGTGTAAATACTAAGGTGCCTCTTCAGTTCCTGAAAATGGAAAAAGCACTTTTTGAAAAGTGTCCCTTTTTCCAAGCGGTTTTTGCTTATATGATGTGAAGCCCTAGCTTACCCTGGTAGGTATAGTCTTCTATGGTTACTCGTCAAACTTAATTTAAATGAGGGGGATGCAAAAATGAGTCAGGAACGTGTAAACCAATTAAAGATCCACGTTATTGTTTTAGCTCTCGTGATCGTAGCGGAGTTAATAGGAACTCACAAGATTAATTTAGGGTTTGGTGTTTTAGCTCTATTCCCCATGCTTTATGCATTAATCATGGGGGGGGTTATTAGTTGGCCTTCCTTTAAATGGCTCAAGGAAAAGGATATGAAAATAGCAGCAAACATTTTAGGAATTTCTTTCATCCTGCTTGTTGCAAAGTTGGGAACAACGCTCGGTCCCTCTGTATCGAAAATATTTGATGCCGGATTTGCCCTTTCCTTACAAGAGGTAGGCCATTTCATTGGAACCATTATTTTAGGTCTCCCTGTTGCCCTATTATTAGGAATGAAACGGGAAGCTATTGGCGCAACCTTCTCAATTGACCGTGAAGCTAATTTGGCTATCATTTCCGAAAAATACGGAGTTGATTCTTCAGAAAACAGAGGGGCAATCGGAGTCTATATTTGTGGAACATTATTTGGAGCCATTTATTTAGGTTTATTGGCAGGATTGCTAGGCAGTACGGGTATTTTTCATCCCATATCATTAGCAATGGGAGCTGGAATAGGATCAGGAAGTATGATGGCCGCCGCATCAGGAGCATTAATTGCAGTATTTCCACAGTCTGAACAAGATATTATCGTATTTGCTGGTTCCGCCAATTTACTCACATCCATTTTAGGGACGTTCGTTTGCGTGTTTTTTTCTCTACCGGTAACTGAAAGGCTTTATCGATGGCTTGAGCCGAAACTGGGAAAGAAGGCTACAAATCCGGATAGCAGAGAGGAGCACAGTGCATGAAACAGCAAGTGATCATTCTTTTTATTATTGGTATTATAGTCATTTTCGGAAACTGGATCGGATACGACGTTGCTCCTATCGAAGCCTTGCCTGGCATGGCAATCATTGTTTTGATTGGCATCATTGGATGGGGGATCAGCAAAGTTATTCCTCTTCCTATTGAATCTCCAACTGTTGTCTGGGTTTCATTATTAGCTTTACTTATTACCTCTCCAATTTTTCCAAGCAATAGTTTCATTGCTGAAGCCACTGGAAAAATTAATTTTATGGCAATTGCTACTCCAGTCCTTGCCTATGCAGGATTATCTTTAGGAAAAGACTTTGGAAGATTCAAAAAGCTGGGCTGGAGAATTATCATGGTTTCTCTCGTGGTTTTTACTGGATCGTTTTTATTTGCAACGTTGTTTGCAGAGATCATATTTCAATTCAGAGGGGCATTCGGTCATTAATCAGAGTTAAGTCTGGTGTAGAAGTAGCGTAAACAAATCCGGGATAAAACCGCCTTTTGGGGCGTCCAGCTAGTCAGTTTGCATTGACTTTCTGGACAGCCCCTTTTTTGTTCTACTTTCGGAAAGTTTAATTTCGCTAACGCGTTAGATGATGAAAGTATAAGAAAAACGAAGGCTTTCGCTATTTGACTTGGCGATAAGCCAAGTTTTTCTAAGGAGTTTGCAAAAGGGAAAGGAAAAAAGCGAAGCTTAGCCCTTGTATGTGTTAAAATTCAGATAAATTGATGAACTTGTGGCCGAGGGGAACGATGAAGCTGGAATCCATCAAGAACAGTGTAACGAGAACCTANGGAGTTTGCAAAAGGGAAAGGAAAAAAGCGAAGCTTAGCCCTTGTATGTGTTAAAATTCAGATAAATTGATGAACTTGTGGCCGAGGGGAACGATGAAGCTGGAATCCATCAAGAACAGTGTAACGAGAACCTACCTCCTGATTTTTTCTGTCGTCATTATCATTCCGATCGGCTTGATCTACGCCATGACGATGGGCTATACGGAAGCCGTCATGGAAAAGGAGATCACGGAGAAGAAAATGGTCAACCTGGACGCCCTGATCAAACGGCTGGAAGCGGACATGACCAGCGTCATCTTTCAGTTGGAGATGATCGCCAAACAGGAGGACGACAGCAAAATCGATGTCGGCTCTATGTTCACGCGGGCCAAGCAGACGATTGTCAGGACGCCCTTGATCCAGTCTGTCGCCTACATCGACAGAGAGAAGAAGCTGGTGTTTGAAGCTCCGTTTGATCCCGATCTGCCAGTCACCACGTATGATTATCCGGATTTTGAGAAAGTGAAATGGAGCCTGAACTACCACGTTTCCGACATGATTTTCAACTTTCGGGATTACCGGGCCGTGACGGTAGCCGTTCCTGTGACGACGCAGCAGTACACGTTCCAGGGGCTCGTCATCGCGGAGATCAGTCAACAGTACCTGTCCGATCTTTTGGAAGCGGTTACGCTGCCGCATGGCGGCTTCAGCTATATTTTTGACCGCAAAGGCAAGGTGTTGGCTTCGACCAATCCTGCTGACATCGGCAAGGATTACTCGGCGCAGCCGATTTTTTCCCTGCTGTCCCTGGATCGGTTCGGGCTGATCAGGGATACGTTTCAAGGGGAGGAAAGCATCATCGCCTACCAGCCGACGCGAATGGGATGGGGGATGATTCTGGGGATCCCGGAAGAGGTTGCCTTTGTGCCGCTCTACCGTCTTGCGATGATCTTGCGCATCGGCTTTCTGGGGATTCTGCTGCTGTCGCTGTTCTTTATTGGAATGGGGATGAGGCAGATTCTCTACCCGATCACCAAGCTGACGCAGATATCCCGCCATTATGACGACAAACAGGCACTTTTGAGTATAAAAAGGCTGAAGCGGTTTCAATCCAACGACGAGATTGGCCACCTGATGAAAACAATTCTGCACATGGGATTGACCAATTTGGAAAAGCAGAGGCTGCTTGCGGCCAATGAGCGCTTTTTACACGATGTGATCGAAGGGATGCCCTATGCGATCCTCACGGTGAACATGACAAATCACATCACATACGTAAACCAGAAGCTGGTTGAGCTGACGGGGCTGCCGGCGGACGCGCTCGTCGGCAAACATCTTCCGCAGCTGCCGTTAATGGATGGCGGAGAGGAATTTTGGCGGGCGATGGACGGCGAGGGCGCTGCCGATGCCAAGGAAGCCAGTATTCGCGATATTCACGGGCAAAGACATATCGTGAAAATAGCTGCTTCCCCCTTTTTCAATGAAGAGTCGGTAGTGATCGGCACGATAATGGCCATTCAGGATATCTCCCATCTGAAGCTGCTGGAGGAGCGGGTCAAACAAAATGAAAAGCTGGCGCTCATCGGCCAAATTTCAACGGGAATCGCTCATGAAATCAAGAATCCGCTGGCCATTTTGTCGGGAGCATCGGAGCTTTTGGTGGAGGAGTTGGATGAGCCTAAGGCCAGGCGAGACCCGCAGGCGATCCGGGAATTGGCAGACGACATACACAGGGTGGTTCGCCGCATGAACGGCACCGTGAACGATTTTCTGTCCTTCGCCAAGAAGAAGAATCCTGTCGAGGAGCCCGTTGAAACAGACAGCATTCTCCGGGAAGTGATTCATTTGCTGCGGTTCAAATTAAATGAAGCGAAAGTGCAGGTCACGATGAACGTGCTAACTCGCCAAACCACGCTAATCGGCAATAAAGACACATTGATCCAGGCTTTTTTGAATTTGATCCTCAACAGCATCGAAGCGATGCCCTCTGGCGGTCTCCTGGCGATCACCGTAAAAGAGGAGATGAAGACAGGCGAAGAAAAATGGTTGGCCGTCGCTTTTAAGGATAGCGGGATAGGGATTCCCGAGCAGAATCTGGACTGGATCTTCAATCCATTTTTTACCACAAAGGAAGAAGGATCGGGATACGGGCTCACCATCGCAAGAGACATCATAGCTGAGTATGGGGGAACGATTGAGATTGAGAGCAGGGTAGGAGAAGGAACGAGCATCTGCTGCAAATTTCCGCGATAGCCTTACATAAGAAAGGATGTGCATGCCGTTGAGGTCCATTGCTGTTTTGATCGTAGACGACGAGGAGCAGATTTGCCGAATCATGGCGCGAAAACTGAACAAGGCAGGGTTTCGAACACTCCAGGCACTGGATGGAAAAACGGCTCTGCAGGTGATGGAGCAGGAGGAGATCGACGTCGTTTTCCTCGATTACATGCTGCCGGATATGACGGGAATCGACGTGCTGCAAGCGATCAGACAGGACAATCGGGAAGTTGTCGTGTACATGCTGACGGCCTATGGCAATATCGAAAATGCGGTCAAAGCGATGAAGCTGGGAGCCAACGATTATCTGAACAAACCGGTAGAATTGAATCTGGTGAAGGAGATGGTCGAAAAGGCGGCGGAAACGAAAAGGTTGAAATATGAGAATCAGCTGCTGAAGGAAGAGCTGAAACAGGCGCAGCCCCCCGGCAGCTTTCTTTACCACGGTGAAAAAATGAACAAGGTGATGTGCTTTCTGGAGAAAATCAAGGAAACGGACGCCAGCATTCTGATCCTCGGCGAGAGCGGCGTAGGGAAGACAGCTTTGGCAAAATGGATTCACGAGAACAGCAATCGCCGGGAGTTTCCCTTCATTTCGGTCAGCTGCGCAGCCATTCCGGAGCAGCTGCTGGAGAGTGAATTATTCGGCTATCGAAAGGGAGCGTTTACCGGGGCGACGGAGACGAGACCGGGCAAATTTGAGATGGCAGACGGCGGAACGATTTTTTTGGATGAAATTGGCGAGATGTCCCTTTCCATGCAGGCCAAGCTGCTGCACGTGATTGAAGAGAAGCGGTTCATGAAGCTGGGCAGCGATTCCTATCGCTCAGTCGATGTCCGGATTATCGCCGCCACCAACAAACAACTGCCGGAGATGGTACGCAGCGGGCTGTTTCGAGAGGATCTCTACTATCGGCTCAATTTGGCCGAAGTGGAGCTGCCGCCGCTGCGAGAACGGCCGGAAGAAATCCCGGCACTCGCCTGCCACTTCATTTCGCAGCTGAACAAGAAGTACAAGAAGCAATTGACGCTCGCCCCCGAAGCGATCGAAGCGATGAAGCGGGAAAAATGGCCGGGGAATATCCGGCAGCTGCTGAATCTGCTGGAGCGGCATCACATTTTGAAGAATGGCGGACAGATCACCGCCGAGGAGCTGTTTCCGGCAGCACCCCCTCCGCCGTCGCTTTCCTTGGGGGTATCAGCCGGAGAGAAGACAGCGGCGGCCGTGGAGTACGAGGAAGGCAGTTTGCCTGCCGTTTTAGAGCAGGTAGAAAAGGAAATGGTCCGCAAGGCATTGGCGAAAACGGGCGGAAATCAGCTCCGGGCAGCCAGCCTGCTGGGGATCTCCCGGCATGCGCTCATCTACAAGCTGAAGCGGTGGAAGGCGAGCGGGAGTGAAAGACAAGGATGAAGCCGAAAAGAGCAGCCGGTGTCGCCACGTTGTTCCTCTTGCTGGCCATCCTGCTCGTCGCGGGCCAGGATTTTTGTCAAACGAATCAGGAGAATGCTGTACAGCTTGTCCCTCCCGTCTGGCAGACGAAGGCCAGCTTGACGCTTGGCACGCCGGCAGGGGTTGAACAAATGCTATTGATGAAGCTGACCTCGATCCTGCTGAAGGAGCAGGGATACCGAGTGGAGGAGATGACGTTTGCCGACGGCTATACGATCCGCAATGCCCTTGAGAGAGGCTATATCGATCTGTATTGGGAGTACACCAACACCGCCAGAATTATCTACCAGGAAAAACCGCCGATTTTTGATCCGCAGGCTGCCTTTGAGAGAGTGGCGGAGGAAGACAGGAAGAAGGGAATGATCTGGCTTGCGCCAAGCCACTTGAACAATGCCTGGGCCATTATCATGAAAGAACAGGTAGCCCGAATTCTTCACATCAAGACGATCAGCGACCTCGTTGCCTATGCTGAAAACAGCGAATACCGCGTGAAGTTTGCGGCTACCCGCATGTTTACGGATACGGAAAAGGGCTTTGATCGGCTGAAGCAGACCTACGGATTTTCTCCGGCAAAAGCGGATATCATCACGCTGGACAATGATCTGCTCGGGCACGCTGTGCTGGAAGCCAACGTAGACGTAGCCGTAGGGTGGGTGACCTACGGGAAATTGATGGATTCCAAGCTGGTCGTTTTAGAGGATGACCGTCACATGTTTCCGCCTTACCATATCGCACCGGTCATGAATGAGCAGGCCCTGCAAAAACACCCTGAGCTGAGAGAGCTGCTCCAGAAGCTCACCGATGTTTTGACGGAAGAAAAGATGCGGGAATTGAACTACAGGGTAAGCGTGCTCAACGAACCCCCGTCGAAAGTGGCCAGGATTTTTCTCACTCAGGAGGGACTGATCCCGAGTGAGCATGCCGACCCATCCTGAAAGCCGGCTGTCCGCGTGCCGGCGTTTTGCTGTGTCTGGCCGGGGCTGCGGGTGTCATCTGCGTCAGCTGTATGCATGGGCATAAGGAAGTGTAGAAAAATGACACACTGTAGGAAAAATACACACCTTGTCTCTGTGTGGAATGTTCACAATTATACAAAAATACCAAGAGAAAAGTCTGTTTTTCCCTGCACGAAAGGCATGGTGAAGATTGGCACGCATCTTGCGATAGAGTCAGGCAGTCAATCACAAAGGAGGCAACCCTGATGTCCAATCTTACTGAATCGCAGGAGGCCAAAACACTGGCGTACCGTTCTTACGTGGATGCTGATGTATTTCAGGAAGAACAACAGAAAATCTTCGCTCGCTCCTGGCACTATGTGGGCCACGCCAGTCAACTGCAAAAGGCCGGGGATTTTTTCCGGTTTGAGGCAGCGGGCGAGCCGATTCTCGTCACGCGCGGCCAAGATGGCGAGATTCGCGCTTTCTATAATGTATGTCCGCACCGCGGGGCTGAGGTAGAGGCAAAGGAGTGCGGGAATAAGAAAATTTTGCAATGCCCGTATCACGGGTGGACCTTTACGCTGGACGGCAAGCTTCACAAGGCTCCCAATTTTAAGGAGGACAGCCCTTGTACGGAGCATGCGCAGCTTCGTGCGATCCGTTTGGAGGTCCACCATTCCTTTATTTTCGTCAACCTGGATGAAAGCGCTTCCTCGTTCGCCGAAGAGTACCGGGACTGGCTCCGGGAATTGGGGCGTTTTTCGTTCCTTGACCGCCTGAAGCGGGTCCATTTCTTTACGCGCATGATCAAAAGCAACTGGAAGGCGGTCGTGGACAACTACCTGGAATGCGATCACTGCCCGATCGCCCATCCTGGCTTTGCCGCAACATTCGACTTGTCCCAATACAAGATCGTCAACTGTGAAAATTACACCTATCAATACGGAGACATCAAGGAAGGCGTGGAGGGGGCGTACGGCGACAATAAAACGAGCCGGTTCTACTGGGTCTGGCCCAATATGTTTGCCAGTTTTTATCCGCAGAGCAACTGCGTTACGACAAGCCAGATTCTCCCGATAGACGCCCACAATACACTGGCGGTCTACGCAACGTTCTTCGAAAACGAGGAGCTGACAAAGGAACAGGAAGAGATGATCCGCTTTGTCAACCAGGTGAGGGAAGAAGATTTTGGGCTGGTGGAAAGCTTGCAGATCGGCTTGCGTTCGCGCGCTTTTCCCCAAGGACTCTACTCACCCACTGAGCACGGACTCCGCTATTTTCACTCCAAGATACGCTCAGCAATGAGCCAGACCTGACGCTTGGCCGACGAGCCACCCCGCCGCTGATCGTGAAAAGGGCAGAGTATCTCCGCCCTTTTCTCTGTCAGGCGCGGATACAACCAGAGAGGGAGGAGCCTATGATCACCTTTCGGAACGTGACGAAACTGTATAACAACGGTATTCCTGTCATTAAAGAGCTGAATCTGCACATCAACAAGGGTGAATTGTTCGTGCTGATCGGCCCCAGCGGCTGCGGCAAGACAACGACAATGAAAATGATCAATCGTCTCATTGAACCGACATCAGGCAGCATCCTGATCGAAGGAGAACCGATCACCTCCAGAGACCCGGTCGAATTGCGGCGCAATATCGGCTATGTGATTCAACAGATCGGCTTGTTTCCCCATATGACGATCGAGCAAAACGTATCATTGGTTCCGCGATTGAAGAAGCAGCCGCCGCAAAGCTATCTGAACAAGGTGGATGAATTGCTGGCGATGGTTGGATTGGATCCGAAAACCTTTAAAAAGCGGTACCCGAATGAGCTGAGCGGCGGGCAGCAGCAGCGGATCGGCGTCATCCGGGCGATGGCAGCCGATCCGCCGATTATCTTGATGGATGAGCCGTTCAGCGCCTTGGACCCGATCAGCCGCGACCAGCTGCAGGAGGAACTAAAGCGGCTGCAGACAGAGATTCGCAAAACCATCGTGTTCGTGACCCATGACATGGATGAGGCGATCCGGATCGCCGATCGGATTTGTCTGTTGAAGGACGGAGAAATCGCGCAGATCGGAACGCCGCAAGAAGTGCTGCTGCACCCGGCGAACGAGTTCGTAGCCCATTTTGTCGGACAAGAGAGGATTATGAAATACCGACAAGAAAGGCATGTGCAGCCGCTTCCGTTGAAAGGAGCTGCGAAGAGCAAGGAGGGGTTGTCAGGATGAACAAGCTCGTTCAATTTATTGCCGAGCGGTACCCCGATATCCTGTGGCGGATGGTCGAGCACGTGTACATCTCCTTGACAGCGGTTGTCCTGGGCTTTTTCACAGCCGTGCCATTAGGCATTCTGCTCTCCCGGAGCGAGAAGTGGAGCAAAGTAGTGATCGGCCTGGTCAACACGGTTCAAACCATTCCCAGTCTGGCCCTGATTGGTTTTTTGATTCCATTTTTAGGAATTGGTTTGAAGCCTGCCATTGGGGCGCTGTTTCTCTACTCTCTGCTGCCGATGCTGCGCAATACCTATGTCGGGATCCGGGAAGTGAACCCCGCGCTCAAGGAAGCGGCCAAAGGCATGGGCATGACCGGCTTCCAGACACTTATCATGGTGGAGATCCCGATGGCGATTCCCGTAATCATGAGCGGGTTTCGCACGGCGACGATCTATACCGTCAGTTGGGCCACCCTTGCCGCTCTGGTGGGCGGCGGAGGGATCGGGTATTTGATCTTTACCGGTCTGTGGGTTTTTAACAATACCTACATCATCGTGGGTGCTTTGGCGACAGCGCTGCTGGCGATCCTGGCCGACTGGTTTGGACGCAAACTGCAAAAGTGGTGTACTCCCGCGGGGCTATTAAAATGAAAAAGAGGTGCAGGATATGAAATATCGACTTTGGCTTTTCCTGATCAGTCTGCTTGGCGCTGCGATGATCAGCGGCTGCTCGGGTGCCGCCAGTTCGGACCAGGATACGATCGTGATCGGTCCGCAAGCGATTACGGAGACGTACACCCTCTCGTATATGATCAAGCATTTGATTGAACAGGATACGGGACTTAAGGCAGAGGTAAAGGAAGGCTTGGCCAATACGGCTATCGTCCATCAAGCCATGCAAAAGAATGAGGTTCATATCTCGCCGCGTTACGTGGGAACGGATATCACGGGTGTGTTGGAGACGGAAGATGTGCCGCGCGACCGGAAGGAAGCCTTTAAACTGGTGCATGACGCGTTCCAGGAAAAGTACAAGATGACCTGGTTTCCGTCGTACGGCTTTGAAAACACCTATGCCTTTACCGTTCGCAAGGATATCGCCGACAAACTCCACCTGGTCAAGGTGTCCGATCTGAAGCCCTACTCCAAGGATATGAAGCTCGGCACGGACAACGGCTGGCTGGAAAGGCCGTTGGACGGGTATCCGGCGTTTAAGAAGGTATACGGCATCGAATTCGGCAGCACGTCGCCGATGGACATCGGTCTCGTCTACAAGGCTGTCCGCAACGCCGATGTGGATGTCGTCCTGGCCTATTCTACGGATGCCCGCCTAAAAGAATACAATCTGAAAACGCTGGAAGACGACCAGAACTTTTTCCCTCCATACGAGATCTGTACCGTGGCAAACAACAGCATCCTGGAGAAGCACCCTGAGCTGAAAGACGTGCTGAATAAACTGGTTGGCCTGATCGACAGTGAAACGATGACCGAATTGAACTATCAAGTGGACGTAAAGCAAATGGAGCCGTCGGAAGTGGCGAAAAACTTTCTGATCAGCAAAGGGCTGCTGAAACCCTGATGCACCGGCGAAAAGGAGGATGGTTATGAACGTCATTGCTCAATTCCCGGAAATGCTGTCCCGATACGGCGAGAAGATGCTCGTCTTGACGCTTGAGCACCTGGTCATGTGTCTGATCGGGGTTTTGCTGGCCATCGCGGTCGGGGTACCGCTGGGCATCATCATGCTCCGGAGTCCCCGGCTGGCTGTCGTCATCCAAACGGCGGCAGGTGTCCTCCAAACGATACCGTCGATTGCCCTGCTTCTCTTGATCATGGTGCTGTTTGGCCTGGGGAAGGATACGGCGATTCTCGCCTTGTTCTGCTATTCGCTGATGCCTATCATACAGAACACGTACACCGGACTCAAAACGGTTGACCCCAATCTGATCGAAGCGGGAACAGGCATGGGCATGACCGTGTTTCAACTGCTCATGATGGTTCAGCTTCCCCTGGCGCTTCCGGTGCTGATCGCCGGCATTCGCGTAGCGATGGTAGTGTCGGTAGGAATTGCGACAATCGCTTCCTTCGTAGGAGCGGGCGGCCTGGGAGATTTGATCCTGCGCGGCATTGCCACCGTCGATGACATGAAAATTCTCGCGGGTGCGATACCTGCCGCGCTGCTGGCCATCGGAGCCGATTTGCTGCTGGATGTCGTTGAGAAAAAGCTGGGTGTGCGGACACACACGGCGAGGATGTGATGCGAAGGCAAGGTTCTGGGACCTTGCCTTCGCTATTTGGGACAGGCTACCATCCGCAGCAGGATGTCGACTGAAGGGATGAGGTAGCCTTCATCCCCATGCGTATTCACCACCATCAGGCTGGTGAGAACCGTCAAATAGGAGGCGATCAGTTCTTCGGGATTGTCTGCCGCAATCTCGCCGGTCTTTTGGCCCTCCAAAAATATGGGCAGCAATTGCTCTACAAACGTTTTCATCGAATAATCTTCTAGTAACTGGTTGACCTTTTCGGGAACGCCATCCGATATACGTGCCTGGTGAATCAGCATAAAAAACGGCGAACCGCTTTCATCCAGGATGGCTTGCGTTAACCCTTTTATTTTTTCGATCGGTGATCCTGGCAGATCGGCGACTCTCCTCATTTCATCATCCGCCGCCGCCATCGCTCCCTCCACAAGTGTAGTGAAAAGTTCGTCTTTCGATTTGAAGTAGTGGTAAAGCAGGCCGTGACTGATGCCTGCTTCAGAGGCAATCATGCTCATTTTTGTTCCGACGATGCCACGTGCGGCGAAGACTCTAAGGGCTGCCAGCAATATCTGCTCTCTGCGTTCATCGCGAATCAGATGCAATTGTTCATCGTTTAAAGGCGCCAATCATTGATCATTCCTTTGCCCCTATATTTTTGAGTTATCTAGGAATGAGTATACCAAATTTGCAATCCAGCGCAGCTATGCCGAAAAAACAAAACGGGGTACAATCTCAGCCCACACTTCCTCCAGCGGATGACCGTACTCTTGCAAAAGCTGATCGAGCAATTGTCTGCCTTCGTCAGATGCGGCGAGAACGGTCGATGCCAGTTGAGGATTCATGATTTCACGCAGTGAGACGGACAGCGTATTGACAGCCCAATAGAGTCCGTATAGCTCCCAATTGCCTCCAACTGTTGCATGTTTAAGGAAGAGGTCCATGTATTTTTGGCCGAATAAAATCCCTTGCAGCGGCTCTGAACCGACGTATTCGACGCCTTGCCATTGCAAATCGGCAGCGCAGTTCAACCACCAGGCAGGTTCAATCACCGCTTGCATTTTTTGAAGGACTTGCTGCTCAAAATGGGGCATTGGGCTTTTTCGGTGTTCCCGCAAACACTCCTCCAACACTTCTGCCTCCATGGCCGCGACGGTCATCCCCTGCCCAAAAATCGGATCGTAAATGCAGAATGCATCCCCTAAAACCAATAATCCCGCCGGCCAGCGCTGCATTCGTTCAAAGTGATGACGGTACAGCTCGGGCACGCGGTAACCGCGAGGAGTCGTGATCGGTTCAAGCTCTTGCAAGATTTCTGCGATGGTCGAAGAGGGGAGTTTAGCTATGGACTGTTCAAACTCTTCTGCATTTACGGGGGGATAATGTCCGCCCGGACGGTAGAGCATCACTTCCGCTACCTGATTTTCAATAAAGGAAAAGACACCAGCGAATGTCCCGTTGGCGGGCTGACCTGCAATGTTGATGACATCCCATGTTTCTGCCAGATGCAAGAGACGGGAGGGAAGTTTATAACGGCGAGTGCTGTATCCCAGATCGACTTTCAGCAGGTCTGGTACCGGCACTTCATATCCCAACTGCTCAAGCCATCTCGCCAATTTGGAGGATCGGCCGCTCGCATCAAATACGATATCGGCCGTCAGCTGTTTCTCCTCGCCGCGCGCTCCGCGCTCTCGGACTTGAACCCCTGTGACGGCAGACCGGTCTTGAGTGGTTACGAGACGGACCACATCATGCTTGGGAAGAAAGCGAACATGGGGAATCTCATTGATTCGCTTGCGAAGCACCCACTCAAGCACGGCTCTACTGAACTTGATATCGTTCCGCGGATATTGGCCGACCATGGTTCCATACTGATTCATTTGATGGACGGTCTTGTTCAATGACGTAGGAGCGCCCTTTGCCAATAGATCATCCTCATAGCCTGGAAACAGGCGTCCTAAAATCTCGGCTCCGCGTCTTGTAAAGCGGTGGGGATGAAAAGCCTGGGGAGTGCCGGGGCGTTCCTCGGGTTTCTCGGGAAAGTCGTCCCGCTCAACGATCAGCACCTCTTCGTAATACGTAGAAAGGACCTTTGAGGTTAGCAGTCCGGCCATTCCCCCGCCGATTACAATCGCCTTACCCGCTTTTTGACTGTTGGTCATCTTCATCGCTCCTCATTGGTTATTGACTGATTTGATCAGTCAAAAATAATCAAAAATAAAAGGCCACAATCCTTGATGGCAAGCAAAGATCATTTGACTGACTCATTCAGTCAACTGTAGAATAGGATAATGAAAATCTTTTGTCAATAACAAGATATAAAATTCAGGCGGTAAACACAATCGACAAAAACCGAATATTATATGCACTAGTTGTTACGATCGTTCGGAAAATTCCTTGACAGGTCTTCTCGCTGCTTGGTACACTAAATTTGATTCGCAGGTGTATGCGCAAAACACCTGTCTGCAGCAAATTACGAATTCCAAAAGGGGCGAGGGCAGCATGGAGAATGCCTTGGTTGGCGTGATTATGGGCAGCACCTCTGACTGGGAAACAATGAAAGAAGCTTGTGATATACTGGAAGAGTTGCAGATTCCGTTCGAAAAGCGGGTAGTGTCGGCACACCGCACGCCTGATTTGATGTTTCAGTACGCCGAGACAGCGAAACAGCGGGGCGTAGAGGTGATCATTGCCGGAGCCGGCGGCGCGGCGCATTTGCCGGGGATGGTGGCGGCGAAAACCGAACTGCCGGTGATCGGGGTTCCGGTGAAGTCGTCTGCCTTAAGCGGGCTTGATTCACTGCTTTCGATCGTTCAGATGCCGGGCGGAGTGCCTGTGGCTACCG
Source organism: Brevibacillus sp. B_LB10_24 (assembly GCF_046036945.1). Classification (NCBI taxonomy): domain Bacteria; kingdom Bacillati; phylum Bacillota; class Bacilli; order Caryophanales; family Paenibacillaceae; genus Brevibacillus; species Brevibacillus sp. B_LB10_24. The sequence continues at coordinate 30,713 of NZ_JBJQOQ010000025.1, forward strand.
TAGCGATCGGCAGGGCCGGTGCGATCAATGCCGGTTTGCTGGCGGCGCAGATCCTGGGCATCAAATATCCCGACATTCAAGAGCGCTTTGCTGCGCGCCGCGAGGCCGTTCGCCAAAAAGTACTGGAGGATAGTCAACTGCCGTGAGTACACATCGTTCAAACAAACATGCAGATCGTATCGTAAAGCCTGGCAAGACGATCGGGCTGTTGGGCGGGGGACAGTTGGGCAGGATGATCGCTCTCGCCGGCCGGGCGATGGGTTATCGCTTTGTAACGCTGGATCCGACGCCGGATTCGCCCAGCGGACAAGTATCTGACCGGCAGATCGTCGCTGCCTTTGACGACATCAAGGGGGCGGAGCAGCTTGCCCAGGCCTGTGATTTGATTACCTACGAATTTGAAAATGTGGATGCGGCGGTGGCCGAGGTACTAGAATCGACGTCATTTGTTCCGCAGGGAAGCCGCCTGCTGTCCATCACGCAAAACCGGATCACGGAGAAAAGCACGATCCAGTCGCTGGGGATTCCGGTCGCCCCGTTCCGGGTCGTCGCGTCGCAGGAAGACCTGCAGGAAGCAGCAGCCGAGCTCGGCCTTCCTTGTGTGATGAAGACGGCCACGGGCGGCTACGACGGAAAGGGTCAGCGGGTGCTGCGGGACGAGAGCGAGCTGGCAGAGGCGTTTGCCGCCCTGTCGCAGCCCGGTGTTCAGTTGATCGTGGAGAAGTACATTCCGTTCGTCAAAGAACTCTCCGTCATTGCGGCGCGAAGCAGCTCCGGGGAATGCGCCGCTTTTCCGGCAGCAGAGAATATTCATCGGGAGAATATCCTGCACATGTCGATCGTCCCGGCGCGGATATCACCGCAAGTGACAGAACGGGCAGAGAAAATCGCCCGACAGATTGCCGAAGAGCTGGATGTGATCGGTCTGATTGCCGTGGAGATGTTTTTGACCGCCGACGATCAGCTGTATGTGAATGAATTGGCTCCCCGTCCGCACAACTCCGGCCACTACAGCATGGACGCGTGCGTGACCTCCCAATTTGAGCAGCACCTTCGGGCAGTCTGCAATCTTCCGCTCGGCTCGGTCAAACTGCTTTCACCCGTGGTAATGGTAAACTTGTTGGGCGGCGATGTGGAGAAAATAGCGGAGAAGCTGGAACAACTGTCTCCTGCGTGCAAATTGCATTTGTACGGAAAACATGAAAGCAAGCCGAAGCGAAAGATGGGACATATCAACGTGCTGGCAGATACGGTAGAGGGAGCCTTGTGCATCATTAACGATCTGGGCATCTGGGAAAAAGTGGAGGGATAGCGATGATTGAACGATATACACGGCCGGAAATGGCCGCGATCTGGACCGAAGAAAACAAGTTTCGCGCCTGGCTTGAGGTGGAGATCCTCGCCTGCGAAGCGTGGTCGAAGCTTGGAGTCATCCCCGCGGAGGACGTGCTGAAGCTGCGGGAGAAAGCGGGTTTTGACATCGAGCGGATCTATCAAATCGAGCAGGAGACCCGCCACGATGTCGTCGCTTTCACCAGGGCGGTATCGGAGACGCTGGGCGAGGAGAAGAAGTGGGTGCACTACGGCCTGACCTCTACGGACGTCGTCGATACGGCTCTCTCCTTCCTGCTGCGGCAGGCCAACCAGATTTTGGAGCAGGATCTGGAGCGGCTGATCGCTGTATTGGCTGAGAAGGCCCGCGATTACAAAGACATCGTAATGATGGGGCGGACCCATGGCGTACACGCCGAACCGACCACGTTTGGCCTGAAAATGGCCCTCTGGCATGAAGAGATGAAGCGCAATCTGGAGCGTTTTCGCAATGCTGCCCGAGAGGTAGCTGTCGGGAAAATCTCCGGCGCAGTCGGCACCTATGCGAACATCGATCCGTTCGTGGAGGAGTACGTGTGCGAAAAGCTGGGACTGGCCCCAGCCCCGATCTCCACGCAGACGCTGCAGCGGGACCGGCACGCCCAGTACATGGCGACGCTGGCGCTGATCGCGACCTCTTTGGACAAGTTTGCGACGGAAATTCGCGCCCTGCAAAAGAGCGAGATGCGCGAAGTGGAAGAGCCCTTTGCCAAGGGACAAAAAGGTTCGTCAGCCATGCCGCACAAGCGCAATCCGATCGGCTGCGAAAACATCTCAGGCCTGTCGAGGGTGATCCGCGGCCATATGCTGTCCGCTTACGAGAACGTACCGCTCTGGCATGAGCGGGACATATCCCATTCCTCAGTCGAGCGGGTCATCCTGCCGGACGCGACGCAATTGCTCAATTACATGTTGAACCGCTTTACCAACATCGTGAAAAACCTGACCGTCTTCCCGGAAAACATGAAGCGCAATATGGACCGGACTTTCGGGTTGATCTACTCGCAGCAGGTTTTGCTGAAGCTGATCGACAAAGGGCTGTCCCGCGAGCAGGCATACGATACCGTTCAGCCCCGAGCGATGCAGGCTTGGGAAGAGCAGCGTTCGTTTCGGGAGATTATCGGTTCGGATGAAACGGTCAAGTCGCTGCTTACACCGGAGGAACTGGACGACTGCTTCGATTACCGCTACCACCTGAAATACGTGGACACGATTTTTAAACGTCTCGGATTGCTGTAAAAATAGTACAAAGCGCACTTCGCTTGGCACAAAGTCAAACGGAGTGCGCTTTTTTTTGTATCCCCTTTTTCATAAAAAAGGAGCGCCGGAAAAGCGCCCAAAGTTTTGCTTATTAAACAGTTTGTCTTTGTCTGATCGCCAAGGCGCTGAATGAGACAGGTCCTACGACCTCTGCTGTCGTGCCGGCAGCGGCATTTTCAGCAGTCAGGCGGTATACATGTGTTCCCGCTGTCAGGTTGAAATCAATCGCCTGGAAAGTAATGGCGTAATTTTGCTCGGAGCCGGCCGATTCCACCCCTTGCCGCGTTCTGAAGATTTCTCTCCCGTCGCGGAAGATGCGGAAGACGATTTGGGCGATGCCGGTAACTCCTCGTACGCCAACCGTCCCAATCAATTCCACTTTGTTTCTTCGAGCAGCAGTCGGGATCGTCACGCGCAGGGTGGCCAGTCGAACCCTCTTGGGGCTGCGGGGAATAACGAATGCAGTCGCTGTGTTAAAAGTGCGGCGAGGCTGTACCGCTCTGTAATCAAGAACTCGTGCACGCATGGTTTCACCTCCCTTTGTTTGATACAGCAAAGTATGAAAATCCGGAGAAGATGCTTGGACAAAACGCCAGTAGTTGGAGAAAAATAGACAATCTTATGCGTACAAATGTGTCGCTTACGCCATTTTAGTGAGGATGGGGAGCAAAAGAGGGGGTAATTCCGAACGTTTGTCGAATGGATGAATGATTTTATTCGTTGATAAACACGTATGTTTATGTTTAAATTAGATTGTAATGTTCGTCAATAACTTTGATATCGAATCGTTTGCCTGAAGAAAGGGGACTCCGTTGTGGAAAAACGGGAACAACTCTATGAAGGAAAGGCGAAAAGGGTTTTTCGGACTTCCGAACCAGATGTCTATTGGGTGGAGTACAAAGACGACGCGACCGCCTTTAACGGTGAAAAAAAAGGACAGATCGCGGGCAAGGGTGAGTTGAACAACCGCATCAGTTCGATCTTCTTTACGATGCTGAAGGAACGAGGGATTGACAATCACTTCATCCGGACGCTGTCGGCAACGGAACAATTGGTTCGTCAGGTGCAAATTATTCCGATTGAAGTGGTAGTGCGTAACATCGCTGCCGGCTCGCTTGCCAAACGGCTCGGCTTTGCCGAAGGAACAGCACTCAAACAGCCGGTGGTGGAGTTTTACTATAAAAATGACGAGTTGGGTGATCCGCTGATCAACAACTCGCACGCCAGGATTCTCGGGATTGCCGACGATGCCGATCTGGCTGTGTTGGAGTCGATCGGACTTAAGGTAAACGAGATTTTAAAAACGTATCTCGCCGAAAGAAATGTCATTCTGGTCGACTTCAAGCTGGAGTTCGGCACGACGTCCGACGGAAACATCCTGCTGGCGGACGAGATTTCGCCGGACACCTGCCGGTTTTGGGATATGGAGACAAAAGAGAAATTGGATAAAGACCGCTTCCGCCGCGATCTCGGCGGTGTGGAAGAAGCCTATCAAGAAATGCTGCGCCGTTTAGGAGGGGAATTGCATGTGTAAAGCAGTTGTTTACGTGACGCTCCGGGAAAGTGTCCTCGATCCGCAAGGGCATGCCGTGCAAGGATCGCTTCACACATTGGGATTTGACGAAGTAAAAGAGGTGCGGATCGGCAAGTACATGGAAGTGGTGCTCGATACCGCAGACCGCAAGCAGGCTGAAGAACGGGTGCGTCAGATGTGCGAAAAGCTTTTGGCTAACACCGTCATTGAAGATTACCGTTTTGAGATCGTGGAGGGCTGAGCGATGCGTGTAGCTGTCATTGTCTTTCCGGGATCCAACGCCGATGTGGACATGTTCAATGCGGTAGAGGATATTATGGGGGGGTCTGTCGAGTACGTCTGGCACAGCACTACCGATCTTTCTTCGTACGATGTCATCTTGCTGCCCGGCGGTTTTTCCTACGGCGATTACCTTCGCTGCGGGGCTATCGCCCGGTTTTCTCCCGTGATGGAGCAGGTAGTCAAGGCGGCAGAAGCGGGCAAATTGGTCATGGGGGTGTGCAACGGTTTTCAGATTCTCTTGGAAGCGGGATTGCTCCCAGGCGCCATGCTGCGCAACGACTCGCTGAAATTCCGCTGCAAGCTCTCGAAGCTGCGGGTCGCCAGCAATGCCACGCCGTTTACGCGGGATTATGCAGCCGGCGAAGTGATTGAAATCCCGATCGCCCACGGGGAAGGAAACTACTTTTGTGACGAGGCAACCTTGGCCAGGCTGCAGACGAACGGTCAAATCGTCTTTCGCTATGAGGGGGAGAACCCGAACGGATCGATCGACGACATCGCCGGCATCGTGAATGAGGCAGGAAACGTCCTTGGCATGATGCCCCATCCGGAGCGGGCTGTGCACGAATGGATGAGTTCAGCCGACGGGAAACGCATTTTCACCTCAATTTTGACGACTTGGAGGGAAAGAAACAGTGCCACAACTCACGCATAAGGAACCGACGCCAGCACAGATCGCCGAGCAGCGCCTGTACGCCGACATGGGATTGACGGACGAAGAGTACAGCCGTGTCGTGGAATTGCTCGGGCGTCAGCCGAATTGGACGGAAACGGGGTTGTACAGCGTCATGTGGTCGGAGCACTGCTCCTACAAAAACTCCAAGCCCGTTCTGCGCCGTTTTCCGACTAAGGGACCGCGCGTCCTGCAGGGACCGGGTGAAGGAGCGGGAATCGTAGACATCGGCGACAGTCAGGCTGTCGTGTTTAAAATTGAGAGCCACAACCACCCGTCCGCGATTGAGCCTTACCAGGGGGCGGCGACGGGAGTAGGGGGAATCGTCCGCGACGTCTTCTCCATGGGCGCGCGTCCGATCGCTTTGCTCAACTCGCTTCGCTTTGGTGAACTGGAGTCGCCGCGGGTCAAATATTTGTTTGAAAACGTCGTTGCCGGAATCGGCGGATACGGCAACTGCATCGGAATTCCGACGGTGGGCGGCGAGGTCCAGTTTGATCCGACCTATGAAGGAAATCCGCTGGTCAACGCCATGTGTGTCGGCCTGCTTGATCACGGCCAAATTCAAAAAGGCGTTGCGAAGGGAATCGGCAACCCGGTGATCTACGCGGGCGCCAGCACGGGCCGCGACGGCATCCACGGGGCCACCTTTGCCTCGGAGGAGCTGAACGAGCAATCGGAGAAGAAGCGGCCTGCTGTTCAGGTAGGCGACCCGTTTATGGAAAAGCTGCTCTTGGAAGCGTGCCTCGAGCTGATCGAAACGGGAGCAGTCGTCGGCATCCAAGACATGGGAGCGGCCGGACTCACTTCTTCCAGTGCCGAGATGGCGTCCAAGGCAGGCAACGGCATTGAGCTCAACCTCGACCTCGTTCCGCAGCGGGAGCAGGGGATGACGCCGTACGAGATGATGCTGTCCGAGTCCCAGGAGCGGATGCTGGTCGTCGTGGAAAAGGGTCGGGAACAGGAAGTGAAGGCGATCTTTGACAAGTGGGGGCTGCATTCGGCTGTCGTCGGCCGCGTTACCGATGACGGGATGCTGCGCTTGCTTCATCAGGGCGAAGTGGCAGCCAACGTACCCGTTGACAGCTTGGCGGAGGATGCGCCGGTTTACCATAAACCATCATCTGTTCCAGCTTATTACATTAAAAACGAATCGATTGATACGACTGACCTGCCGGTGCCGCAAGACCTGGGCGAAACGCTGAAACAAATCCTCGCCCAGCCGACGGTGGCCAGCAAGGCTTGGGTATATGAGCAGTACGATCACATCGTCCGCGCTTCTACATCGGTCAAGCCGGGATCGGACGCGGCCGTGGTGATGATCCGCGGCACTCGCAAAGCGCTGGCGATGAGTACGGATTGCAACGGGCGCTACGTCTACCTCGATCCCGAGACAGGCGGGGCGATCGCCGTCGCGGAGGCAGCGCGTAACGTCGTCTGTGCCGGTGCAGAGCCGCTTGCCGTTACGGATTGCCTCAACTTCGGCAGCCCGGATAAGCCGGAGGTGTTCTGGCAATTTGAAAAAGCCGTCGACGGCATGAGCGCGGCTTGCCAGGCATTGAATGCGCCGGTCATCGGCGGGAACGTTTCCTTTTACAACGAGCGGAGCGGGGACGCGATCTACCCAACTCCGGTAGTCGGGATGGTCGGCCTGATCACCGATATCGAACATATCACGACACAGCACTTCAAGCGGGAAGGCGATGTCATCCTGCTCCTCGGCGAGACCTTCGCAGAGCTGGGCGGCAGCGAGTATCAGAAAATGGTCCTGGGCCGGATCGCAGGCCGCCCGCCGCAGCTCGACCTGAAGAAAGAGGCCGCGCTGCAGCAGATGGTCCTGGAGGCCATTCGCGCCGGATTGATCCAATCGGCTCACGATTTGTCGGAAGGCGGTCTGGCCGCCGGGCTCGCGGAGTGCTGCTTTGGAGCGGATCTGGGAGCCGAGATCACGGTGGAGACCGAGTTGCGTCCTGATGTGGCGCTGTTCAGTGAATCGCAATCCCGCATCGTCGTCAGCGCCAGCCCCGAACACGCCGCAGCGATCCTCGCGATGGCGGAAAAATACGGGGTTCCGGCGAAGGAGATCGGAAAGATTGGCGGTGAACGGTTCGTCCTCAAGGTCAATGCACGCGATGCTGTTGATGCGCCGCTGGCTGAGCTGAAAGCGGCTTGGAAGGATGCGATTCCATGCTTGATCGGATGATTTGGGACAAATTGAATGAAGAATGCGGCGTATTTGGCATATACGACCACGGCGAAGCGGCCCCGCTCACCTACCTGGGGCTGCACGCCCTGCAGCACCGGGGCCAGGAGAGCGCCGGGATGTGCTCCTCCGACGGGGAAAAGTGGTATAAGCACCGCGGTATGGGCCTAGTCAGCGAAGCGTTTGGCAAGGCGGATATGGCCAAGTTTCGCGGCCACATCGCGATTGGCCACACCCGGTACACAACGGCAGGTTCGAGCAAGATCGAAAACGCTCAGCCGCTGTTTTTCCGCTACGCCCACGGCAGCATGGCGGTCGCCCACAACGGCAATCTGGTTAATGCTTCTGTCATCCGCAGGGATTTGGAAGAAAAAGGGTCGATTTTTCAGACGACCAGCGATACCGAAGTGATCGCCCACCTGATCGCTCGATCAAAGAGCAAGGATCTGCCTAGCGCGGTCAAAGAAGCGCTGCAGCAGATCAAGGGGGCATACGCCTTATTAGTGATGAACGAACGACAACTGGTGATCGCGCTCGATCCCAACGGCTTGCGGCCGCTGTCGCTCGGCCGGTTGGGCGACGCGGTCTGCGTCGCCTCGGAGACCTGTGCGTTTGATATCATCGGCGCCGAGTACTGGCGGGAAGTGGAACCGGGCGAATTGATCGTCATTGACGAGGAAGGCGTGACTTCCAGCAAGTTTACCAAGAAAGCGGAGCGCTCCATCTGCACGTTCGAGTACATTTATTTCGCACGGCCGGACAGCGATATTGACGGCATCAACGTTCACATGGCCCGCAAGCGGCTGGGCAAGCAGTTGGCCCTTGAGGCGCCGGTGCAGGCCGACGTCGTGACAGGTGTGCCTGACTCCAGCATTTCTGCGGCAATTGGTTTTGCAGAAGCGACCAGCATCCCGTACGAGCTGGGATTGGTGAAGAACCGTTACGTCGGCCGTACGTTTATCCAGCCGACACAGGAGCTCCGCGAGCGCGGCGTCCACCTGAAGCTGTCAGCCGTACGCAAAGTGGTGGAAGGCAAGCGTGTCGTCATGATCGACGATTCGATTGTTCGCGGCACGACGAGCGGGCGTATCGTGGGCATGCTCCGGGAAGCGGGAGCAGCGGAAGTGCATGTCCGAATCAGTTCGCCGCCGGTGATGAATCCTTGTTTTTACGGGATCGATACCTCGACGCGAGAAGAGTTGATCGCAGCCACCAAGTCAGTGGAAGAGATCCGGCAACTGATCGGCGCCGATTCGCTTTCCTTTTTATCGGTTGAAGGTATGCTGGAGGCGATCGGGCGCAGCGACAAGACGGCCAGCCGCGGCCATTGTCTCGCCTGCTTCAACGGACAGTACCCGACGGAAATTCAGTTTGAGGGAGCACTTCCAGCGGAAAAGTGCTGAGAAACAGCTAGGGAGGAAAAGTCATGAGCGACGCGTATAAACAGGCAGGAGTCGATATTTCCGCCGGCAACGAAGCAGTCGAGTTGATGAAAACCCATGTCAAACGCACCCTCCGGCCGGAAGTGATGACCAACCTCGGCGGATTTGGCGCTCTGTTTCGTATGGATGCAAGCAAGTACGAACGGCCCATTCTCGTGTCCGGGACGGACGGAGTAGGAACGAAGCTGAAAATCGCCTTCGCGATGGATCGCCACGACACAATCGGCATTGACGCCGTAGCGATGTGTGTCAACGATGTGGCCGTCCAAGGGGCGGAGCCGCTGTTTTTTCTCGACTATCTCGCCTGTGACAAGGTGATCCCGGCCAAGATCGAAGCGATTGTAAAAGGCATCGCCGACGGCTGCGAGCAGGCGGGCTGCGCCCTGATCGGCGGCGAGACTGCGGAGATGCCGGGCATGTACAGTGAAGGCGAGTACGACATTGCCGGCTTTACGGTAGGGGTCGTCGACGAGAAAAACCTGATCGACGGCAGCCGTGTCCGGCCGGGTGATGTGCTGGTCGGCATTCGCGCAAGCGGCCTGCACAGCAACGGGTTTTCTCTGGTGCGCAAAGTGCTGTTGGCCGACCGGGGGATGTCGCTTCACGAGCATGTGGACGAACTGGGCAAGACGCTCGGCGAAGAGCTTTTGACACCGACCAGAATCTACGTGAAAACGATCTTGGCGCTGCTGGCCAAATACGATGTGAGGGCACTCGCCCACATCACCGGGGGCGGATTTACGGAGAACATCCCGCGCGTTCTGCCGGCGGGCGTGCAAGCGGAAATCGAGTGCGGCTCGTGGCCGGTTCACCCGATCTTCGAACTTGTCAGGGAGCTTGGCGGCGTCGCCATGGCCGATATGTTCCGTACGTTCAACATGGGCATCGGCATGGTGCTGGCCGTGCCTGCCGACCAGGCGGGAGCCGTCCTGGAGACGCTGGCAGAATGGAATGAGGAAGCGTATCTGATCGGACGGGTTTCTGCGGGAGAGAGCGGCGTCGTCTACGGCGGGGTGGCTTGGTCATGAGGCTGGCCGTATTTGCATCGGGAAGCGGCAGCAATTTTGAAGCGATCGTGCAGGCAACGCGGGACGGGCGGCTGCCGGGGGCAGAGGTGGCGCTGCTCATCTCAGACAAACCGGAGGCCTATGCCATCGAGCGGGCGGTCCGCCTCGATGTGCCCGTATTTTCGTTCCGCCCAAAAGAGTACCCGGATAAAGCAGCATTTGAGACGGAGATCGTCACCAGACTGCAGGCGGCAGGCATCGAATTTGTCGTGCTTGCCGGCTACATGAGGCTGGCCGGGGACGTGCTGCTCGGCGCTTACGAAGGGCGGATGATCAACCTGCATCCGTCACTTCTGCCTGCCTTTACAGGAAAAGACGCGATCGGCCAGGCCCTTCGCTACGGTGTCAAAGTGACCGGTGTCACCGTCCACTACGTCGATGCCGGCCTGGACACCGGTCCGATCATCGCTCAGGAGCCGATCGCGGTGGAGGAAGAGGATACTCCGGAAAGTCTCGCCGCCCGCATCCATGCGGTGGAGCATCGGCTGCTGATCGATGTCCTCGGGGAGTTGTCGAGGGGAAGGCTCACGCTGGACGGACGGTTCGTGAAACGGCTGGGATGAGCTCTATAACGGAAAAGTTTGTTCGATCAGAGGAAACGTCACAATAAGTGGCGTTTTTTTGTTTTGTCATCAAGCAGAGTACCGCATGGCAGGGCTTGTGAATTTAATAAAATAATTTTTATTTGTAGGGTATTTTTAAATCGTTTGACTATTTCGCTTTATTTTTTTAAAATTACAAGAAGAAATATTTCTTCCTATTTTTTTAAAAAAGTGAAGTGAAATTTCTGAATGATATGCTTGCTGTTATTTGAGGGGGGATTTTTATTAGTAATCTTCAATCTGGCGGGATATTGAGTAAGATTCACTCTTCACTTGAAAGCCTGCAAGGAGTTAGTGAAAAAATTGCCCGATTCATTATCGAAAACGCTGCCGAGATCTCCGGGAAGCCGTTAAATGAATTGGCGCAAAAAGCCGGTGTGAGTGAAGCTTCTATTGTGCGTTTCTACAAAAAGATGGGGTTTAAACACTACCGTGATTTTCTCTTGTCGCTGGCTTTTGACTCTAATGACCAGGCTGAGGCGTTAAACGAAGAAATCGAAGTAGAGGATAACGCCCAACTGGTGATGGCGAAGCTGATCGGGGCTACGGAAGCCATTTTGAACGAACAGGTTCGCGTAACCGACTTTTCGAAGGTGGAAACAGCTGTTGACAGAATTTTGCAAGCCAAGCGCATCGCGATCTATGGATCAGGGGGGAACGGGCCGCTGGCCTTCGACGCTCACCACCACTTCATCAAGCTGGGAAAAGCGTGTGAGATACATACCGACCCGTATATGCAATTGATGTCTGCGGCAATGCTGACACCTGACGACGTCGCGCTTGTCATCATTCACCCGAGAGACGTGGAAGACGCGAACTTCGTGATGGAAGTAGCAGGGAGAAAGGGAGCGTATCGCATCGCTGTGACCAGCCAATACGAATCAGCATTGTCTAAGCTGGTCGAATTAATGCTGTATACGCCGTACCGCGAAAGCGTTTTTCGCGGTGAGCCGCTGTCTTCCCGTTATGCAGTGCTGCATCTGCTCGACACGCTCTACATCACAATGGCTATACGCCAGCAGGAGATCGCCGGAAATATCGCAAGCGTTCAGGAACTGCTAAGAGAAAAGAATCAAAAGATGAAGGGTACATTCAAGAATTAAGGGGTGGAATCATGAAGAAAGGTCTTACAAAGGTACTAACTGTTTTGCTTGGCGTCATGCTCGTCGCTGGCTGTTCGGGTCAGACCGGCGGGACATCAGCGGACGCAAATGCCGGCGGCAGCAAGGAGTATAAGGACCAGCTGGTGATCCAGAACGTTTCCGATTTGACGGACTTGGACCCGGCATACATCAGTGGCGTGCCGACCAGCCGAATCGCCAATTTGCTGTTTGATCACCTGGTCCGTTATGACAAGGATGGCCAAGTTGTCGGACAGCTCGCTGAAAAGTGGGAAACTTCAGAGGATGGGAAGACCTGGACATTCTATCTTCACGAAGGGGTCAAATATCACGATGGCAGTGATTTGACGGCCGAAGACGTGAAGTTCAACTTCGATCGGATCAAAGACCCGCAAACTGCTTCGCCGCGGGCCAGCGACCTGGAGATTATCGACTCCATTGAAGCCAAGGATCAAACCACGCTTGTGTTCCACCTGAAAGAGCCGTTTGCCGCTTTTATCGACAAATGCATAATCATCAACCCAACCTTGATTGCCAGTCCGAAGGCGCTCAAGGAGTACGGCAAAGATTTCACCTCACATCCGGTCGGTACCGGACCGTATAAATTTAAAGAGTGGGTGACCGGTGACAAAGTAGTGTTGGAAGCAAACCCCGATTACTACCTTGGAGCTCCCGAGACCAAACAGGTTGTTTTCCGAGTCATGCCCGATCCGATGACAGCGATGATCGAAATGGAAAACGGCGGCCTCGATATTCTGCAAAAAGTGCTGCCGACGGAAGCGGACCGGATCAAGGCCAGCGACAAGATTTCACTGGAAGAAGCCAAAGATTACAACATTCGCTGGATATTCTTCAATGAGAACATTGCCCCGTTTGACGATCAAAAGGTAAGACAAGCGCTCACCTACGCTGTTGACCGTGCGGCAATTCACCAGTCGCTGTTGGCTGGAGTGGCCGATTTGGCAAACGGGTTTCAGCCGGAGATAAGCTGGGCCTATGAACCCGATACGACACCGTACACTTACGATGTTGAGAAAGCAAAAAGCTTGCTGAAGGAAGCAGGCTGGGTAGACGCCGACGGCGACGGCATCGTGGAGAAAGACGGCAAGAAACTGACTGTCGAGCTGAATGTGCCAAACGGCCGCTACTTGATGGACAAAGAGATTATGGAAGCTGTGCAGAACCAGTGGAAACAAATTGGCGTCGAGCCAAAGATGAACATCGTGGAATGGGGCAAATACGTCGAGAACGTATTGGCCAAAGACAAGTACGGCGTGTACATGCTCGGTCTGTCGCAGGACAACCCCGAGCCGGTGATGTTCCTCGACATGCAGTTCCATTCGAAAGGTTCCAACAACACCTCAAATTACAAAAACGAAAAAGTAGACAAGCTGCTGGAAGAAGCCCGCACCGTAGTTGATCTGAACAAGCGCAAACAGCTCTATAGCGAAGCGCAAAAGCTGATCGCGGATGACTTCCCGGTGATCCCGCTCTATTCCGAGTACAATTTGCTCGCTGTCTCGAAAAAAGTGGAAGGATACCAGCATAGTGCCTCTACCTTTGATATCACGCATGTAAAAGTTGCAAAGTAACGTTTCTGAAAGGGGGAGCATACCCCCTTTCCATTATGCCTTAGATGGGGGATGAAGAATGGCCGCATACATCATCAGAAGACTTTTCATCTCCATTCCCGTGCTGATTGGAGCGACTTTCCTCGTCTTTATGGTAATGCACCTGTCGCCCGGCGATCCTGCGCAGCTCATGGCGGGCGACGGCGCATCGCCGCAGGATGTGGAATTGTTGCGGCAAAAGCTGGGTTTGGACAAGCCCTTGTTGGTCCAGTACGCCACGTACATGGAAAACGTCGTTTCGCTTGATTTTGGCCGTTCCATTCGCAGCAACCGCGAAGTTCTCCCTGAGCTTATGACTTATTTTGGAAATACAATGGAGCTGGCTGTCCTCGGCACCTTGATAGCGGCTGTAGTCGGGGTGACTCTGGGCGTACTGGCGGCGATTAGGCAAAATAGCTGGCTGGACAATCTGGTGATGTCGTTCTCGCTGGTCGGTCTGTCTTTGCCGATCTTTCTGTTGGGGGTCTTGTTTGTCCTGGTTTTCTCCTCGCTGTGGCCGGTTTTTCCGGCAACAGGCAGAGGCGGACCGATTTGGACGCTTGAAGGCTTTCAGCATGCGTTTCTTCCCGCTCTAACGCTCGGCCTGTCTGCCGCCGGGGTCATCGCCAGACTGTCGCGGTCCGCGATGCTGGAAGTCCTGCATGAGGAGTACATACGGACTGCTATGGCAAAGGGATTGAGGGTCGCGAAAGTCATCGTCAAACATGCACTGCGCAATGCTTCTGTCCCCATCACAACGATTATCGGCCTCGAATTTGGCTACCTCCTGGGCGGAGCGGTGGTCACCGAATCGATTTTTGCCTGGCCGGGGGTAGGCCGCTTAACGGTTGATGCGATTATGGCAAAAGACTTTCCGGTGGTCCAGGGAGCCGTTCTCTTGATCGTACTTGTCTTTGTGCTTGTCAACCTTGTAGTTGACCTCTTATACGCGATTTTGGATCCTAGGATTTCCTATGATTAGAGGGGATGACATGCAGAACGTTAAGCGATTTTGGCGAAAGTTTTCCAGAAACAAGGGTGCCGTTGTCAGCTTGTTCATTTGCCTGCTGTATTTTTTGGTTGCGATCTTTGCCAATGTGATTGCCCCATATGACTACGACGGTCAGAATTTGTTGGCGAGGTTGAAACCGCCGTCTGCGGAACATTGGTTTGGCACCGATGATTTTGGCCGGGACGTGCTGAGCAGGGTCATTGTCGGGGCAAAAGTGTCGGTCATGATCGGTTTTTGTTCGGTGGCGATCGCTATGCTGTTCGGCGTTCCGATCGGGCTAATCGCAGGCTATAACCGCAGGTGGGACAGCGTTTTAATGAGGCTGATGGATATCCTGCTCGCTTTTCCAGGAATCCTGCTGTCCATGGCGGTCATTGCCGCACTCGGGCCAAGCACATTTAACGTCACGCTCGCAGTAGCCACCTTTTCGATTCCTACGTTTGCCAGAATCGTCCGGTCTAATGTGCTGGGAGTAAAAGAAAACGAATTTATCGATGCAGCAAAATCGTACGGATTATCCAATTGGAAAATCGTATCAAAGCACATTCTGCCAAACGTCATGGCTTCGATTATCGTGCTGGGGACGATGCGCTTTGCCTCAGGGATTCTTACGGCCTCCAGCCTGAGTTTTCTCGGACTGGGAGTACAGCCCCCGACTCCTGATTGGGGTGCAATGATTGATGCGGGAAGGTATTACATGCGGGTAAATTGGTGGCTGGTCGCCTTCCCGAGTGCGGCTCTGTTCCTGCTGACGATGGCCGTGAACGTCGTCGGAGACGGCCTGCGGGATGCCCTTGATCCGAAAATGTAAGGAGAGACTGCAATGAAAATTGATACCTTGGTTGTTCACGCCGACTTGTTCACGATGGCCGGGCAAGGCGTAGGTTTTATCGACGACGGCGCTGTCGCAATAAACGGAAACAAGATTGTCGCCGTCGGGGCGTCGAACGAATTGCTGAAAGATTACGCCGCCGATGAGGTAATCGATGCGACCGGAATGATGGTTCTGCCCGGTTTTGTCGATTGCCACATGCACACTTCGCTGGCGATTTTTCGCGGGTTGGCGCAGGACACGAATGCTTGGATGCATAAAGGGATCGGGCCGTTTGTTCCCTTTATCAACGAGGTGAGCGAGCTGGCCGGCAGCAGGATGAACATCCTTGAAGCGCTTGCGGCAGGTACCACGACCTTTTGCGATTACTCATCGCCGATTCTTGACATCGCCGCTTTTTTCAAAAAAATCGGAGCGAGAGCGCGGCTTACCACCAGCATCAAGGAAGTGCCCCCGGTCAAACACAAATTAAAAGAACACGATCTGTACCCGTTTGATCCGGCGATCGGCGAGCGGACGCTAAGCGAAAACCTGGAGCTGGTCGAGCGCTGGCACGGGGCGGAAGACAACCGGATTACCGCAATGCTCGGTCCGCAGTGCCCTGACCAGCTCAGCAAAGAACTGATGCTCAAAGTGCGGGAGATCGCCAAAGCCAAAAACCTGAAGCTGCACATGCACGTGGCACAGGGCGACCGCGAGACAAAACAAATGCTCGGCCGCTACCAGAAGCGTCCGATCGCCTTCCTCGATGAAATCGGATATCTCGACGAGTCGCTGATCGCTGTCCACCTAACCGATGCAACCGAAGAAGAGGCCCGCTACGTGGCGAAAAGCGGCGCTTCGATGGTCGTATGTTCCGGCAGCATCGGCATCATCGACGGCGTCGTTCCGCCGGCCGTTCCCTTTATGGAAGCGGGCGGAACAGTCGGGCTGGGGACGGACCAGGCGGCAGGCAACAACTGCAACCAGATCATCAACGAAATGAAGCTGACGTCGCTGTTCAACAAGATCAAGTACCAGGATCCAGAAAAGCTGCCGGCCTGGAAAGCACTGCGGATGGCGACGATCGAAGGAGCGAGGGCGGTAGGCATCGGCGATGAAGTAGGGTCGCTGGAGAGCGGCAAAAAGGCCGATCTCATTTTTATCGATCTGAAGGCGAAGACGATGCTGCCGGTCTTTAAAACACCGATGCGCAACCACGTGCCAAACCTCGTATACTCGGCCCGAGGCCATGAGATCTGCCGCGTCATGGTAGACGGAAAGACACTCTATCAGGACGGAAAATACCTTACCGTAGACGAGGCAGAGATTATCGCGGATTGCCAGATGATCGCAAACCAGATCAGCGGCTCCGTAAGCGAGGAAAACTTTGCGATTACCACCAGTGCCACATTCATGAAAGAAGGGAAATTGTAATGAAGCTGTATGTGAAAAACGTTCGGGTTATTGACGGAATCAGTCCAAAACCGTTGGAAAACA
Organism: Brevibacillus sp. B_LB10_24; assembly: GCF_046036945.1. Taxonomy (NCBI): domain Bacteria; kingdom Bacillati; phylum Bacillota; class Bacilli; order Caryophanales; family Paenibacillaceae; genus Brevibacillus; species Brevibacillus sp. B_LB10_24. The sequence goes on from NZ_JBJQOQ010000025.1 coordinate 47,201, forward strand.
GACACGTCGTCATCAACGGCACCATGATCGAAACAGTAAGCGACAAGCCTATTGAGGATTTTGACGGAACGGTATGGGACGGAACGGGCAAAACGCTGCTGCCCGGATTGGTAGATAGTCACGTACACCTAAGCGGAAACGGTCTGCCGGACGTACTGGAACGCTTCACGGATCCGGAGGCAGTCGTTACCCTTCGCGCCGCGGCCAATGCTCGCAAGACGCTGGAGGCAGGCATTACGATGGTGCGGAACGTCGGGGAAAAAGCGTATATTGACGTCCACCTCGCCAGATCGATCGAAGCCAAAGAAACGATTGGCCCCCGCGTCATTACATGCGGACGGGGCATCAGCATTTTGGGCGGGCACGGAACCCCGGTGATCCGCGAAGTCTGCGGCGCCGACGATGCCAGGCTGGCTGTACGAGAGCATATAAAAGCGGGCGTAGACCAGATCAAGGTAATCGCATCCGGCGGTGTGCTTTCTAAGGGAACCTACGTAGGGGCACACCAGATGACGATGGACGAGCTTCGAGCAATTACCGATGAAGCCAGGACGCACTTCAGACGCACCTGCGCTCACGCACATGGCGCCCAGGCGATTCGCAACTGTATTGAGGCCGGAATCAATACGATTGAACACTGCTCTCTTCCGGACGAGGAATCGATGGAATTAATGGCGCAAAAAGGAATTTATATGATTCCTACTTTTGCTTCGAGTGAAATGATTCTTCGTTACGGAAAAGAGGCCGGGATTCGCGATGAAGTGATCGAGAAGAGCAAACGAGTAGACGAGGAACACAAAGAACGCTTCCGCCAAGCGATTGCCAAAGGCGTAAAAGTGGCGATGGGGACTGATGCCAGCACCCCGTACAATTTTAACGGCGAGAATGCGATGGAGCTGGCACTGATGGTCGATGCCGGAATGACGCCGATGGATGCGATTATCGCTTCTACCCGCAACGGAGCGATCGTCTGTGAACGCGAACATGTAACAGGCACGATCGAGGCGGGCAAGTTCGCTGACCTGCTGGTAGTCGAAGGCGATCCGTTGACGCATATTTCACTGTTGCAGAACAAAACTAACTTCCATTTGATCATGAAGGAAGGCGAGGTCGTATTCGCCCGTGACAGACAATTGCAGGAATAGCCGTCTGCTGCTAAAGGGAGGAAGGATCGTTTCAGAGGCTGGACTGGTTTCAGCCGACCTGGTCGTATCAGAAGGAAAAATCGTCAAGTGGGTCGATTCTAGCGAAGCGAGCAGCGAAGACCGAATCAACGTCGTCGATGTACGCCATTGCCTGCTCCTTCCAGGAGGGATAGATCCCCATGTGCATTTTGAGTTTCCTTTCTCCGGCACGAATATCAAGCACGATGCCTTCTCTGGCGGACAAGCTGCGCTATTGGCAGGGACAACCTTGGCATACGACTTCATCCTGGACAGCGACGGGAGCAAGGCTCCTGCGGCGGCATTAGTCGAGCGGGCGGAGTATTTTCGGCAGACGCCGCTTCAGGTCAAATTTCACTACTGCTTTGTCAACGAGCATGAAAAGGTGGCCGACTACATCCGCTGTCTTGCGGATTTAGACATCAAAGTCGCGCTGTTTGGCTTTTACCACGCCTGGAGCGAAGCGGCAATCGAGCGCTACATGCCGCTGTTTGCGGCAGACAAGCTGATGTTGGGGCTGCATGCCCTGGAAGATGAGAAGGCTGTCGACTCTTCTTTCCTGGACTGCACCCTAAAAGAATTTATCGGTAAAAGACAGCGCTACGACGAACTGGAAGCGACACTGTTTACCCGCTACAGTCAGGCAGCAAAGGCACATGGCGTCCCCTTTTACGCATTTCATCTATCCAATCCCAAGCTGATCGCACAGCAGCCTGCCGGCGGAAGGCTTGTCAGAGAGGTGGCTGTCCAACACCTGTTTTATAACCTGGAAGGGCTGGTCGCCAGAGAAAACGGCCATTATCTGATGTGCGGCCCTTACCTACAGACGCGGGCCAAACAACAGGAGCTAATAGAACAACTGGGCCGCATCGATATCGTCGCTTCTGATTCCGCCGCCTTGGACGTTTTCGACAAGCGGACCGGGAGCAAAATCAAGGACATCAGAAGGGGGCTGCCCAGCCTGGGATACCGTCTGCCCATGCTGTATACATTTGGCATCAAAACGGGCCGGCTTGACTGGAAAACCTTTCTCGATGTCTGGTGCGGCAATGCGGCAAAATGGCTGGGCGATAGTCCGTCCAAAGGAACGCTGCTGCCGGGGGCAGATGCGGATATCGTCGTGATCGAGCCGGGTGCCATCATTCGAAACCAGAATCCGGCAGATCGGCACCTCGGCTGGCAGCCGTTTCTCGATCGGCTGGACGGCTGGCCGCGCGACGTATTTGTCGGCGGGCGGCACGTCGTCAGGCAAGGCATGTACACTGGCAGTTAACACGTTTTACAGGAGGGGAGAACGTGGACCAAGCTTTGCTAGAGGTGAAAAACCTGAAGAAGTATTACCCTGTCAAAAGGGGGCTATTGAGAAGAACGGTTGGCCACGTTTACGCAGTAAACGACATCACATTTTCCATCAGAACAGGGGAGACCTTCAGCCTAGTCGGCGAGAGCGGATGCGGGAAGTCGACGACCGGCAAGACGATAGCGCGCCTAATCGATCCAACAGGCGGGGAAGTCTGGATCGGCGGCAAGAAGGTCTCCGATTTGCGAGGCAATGAACTGAAACAAGTGCGCAAAGACATGCAAATGGTTTTTCAAAATCCGTACGGTTCGCTAAATCCGCGGATGACGATCAAGGAGAGCCTCGCGGAGCCCCTCTCCGTTTACCTGCCGTTAAACGCCAAAGAACGGGAAGAGCGGGTTGCCGAGCTGCTGCAATTGGTAGAGCTGTCAAAGGATCACATGAACCGCTATCCGCACGAATTCAGCGGGGGGCAGCGGCAGCGGATCGCAATTGCCCGAGCGCTGGCGCTCAATCCGAAGCTGATCATCGCGGATGAAGCCGTCTCCGCTTTGGATGTGTCGATTCAGTCGCAAGTGCTGAATTTATTGAAAAAACTGCAGCAGGAGTTCGGCTTGACTTACTTGTTTATCTCCCATGATTTGAGCGTCGTTCAGCACATCAGCGATCGTGTCGGCGTGATGTACCTGGGGAAGATCGCCGAGAGTGCGGCGAAGCGGGATTTGTACGAAAATCCGCTGCATCCTTATACGCAGTCGCTGCTGTCGGCGGTGCCGCTGCCGAACCCGAAGGCGAGAAAGGAGCGCATTATCTTAACGGGAGATGTGCCAACCCCGGACAATCCGCCCAGCGGATGTTTTTTTCACCCACGCTGCCCTAGCTGTATGGAAGTGTGCAAAACGAAGATGCCGGAATACAAAGAGATAGCAAAAGACCACTTCGTCGCATGTCATTTATACGAATAAGGAGGGGGACTATGGAAGCGCTTCTCAAGGTAGACAACCTGAACGTGAACTTCCGGACGGATGACGGTGTGATCAATGTCATCAAAAACGTCTCCTTTGACGTTCGTGAAAAGGAAATCGTCGGGATTGTGGGCGAGTCGGGCTGCGGCAAGAGCATGACTTCTCTGGCCATCATGGGACTGGTGCCAAAAAACGGGCAAGTAAGCGGCAGCATCTTATTTGAAGAAAAAGATCTCGTCAACCTGCCGAAAAAGGAACTGGGCCATATCCGCGGAAACCGCATTTCAATGATCTTTCAAGACCCGATGAAGTCGTTAAATCCAGTCTACACGATCGGTGAGCAAATCGATGAAACCATTCGGGAACACCTGAAAGTAAACAAGGATCAGGCGAAACAAAAAACGCTGGACATCCTGGGACGAGTCGGGATACCCAATCCCGAACGGATCTATAAAAGTTACCCGCACGAGCTGTCTGGCGGAATGAAGCAGCGGATCATTATTGCAATGGCGCTGGTCTGTTCACCAAAACTCGTGATAGCCGATGAGCCGACGACGGCCCTGGATGTGACAATTCAGGCGCAAATTCTCGAGCTGATGAGGGAAATGCGAAGCATCGTGGACACGTCGATTATTCTCATCACCCACGATCTTGGGGTATTGGCGGAAATGTGCGATCGGGTCATCGTCATGTACGCCGGAGAAGTGGTGGAAGAAAATACAGTTGAAGCCCTGTTTGAACATCCAATGCATCCGTATACGAAGGGACTGTTAGACTCCATCCCGAAAATGGACGAGGAACAGGACATCTTGCCGTACATCCCCGGGCAGGTGCCTCCTCCGGGCAAATTCCCTACAGGCTGCCGCTTTTCAACGCGCTGCCCACAGGCTGCGGAAACTTGTTTTCAGTCGCCTCCTGATTTGTATGAGCGGGCAGGCGGCAAAGTGAGGTGCTGGCTTTGGGAAGCCGAATGAAGCGGGCAGCCTCGCTCGCCGATGCTGGTGCCTGCACCTTTTCCCTTAACCTTTTTGCCTATCTCCACATACCGTAAAACAGAGGCAAAAAGGGAGGAGTTTTCGTGATGAGTGACGACTTGACCAGCAATGTATTAAAGAAGCTGAGCAAAAAAACAGGCCGCGAATGGAATGTGGAGGACATTTTCCGCCTTGCCGAAAAGCTGACGGAAATGAGTGATGAAAGCCTCGCTGACGTTCTGTCTGAACTGGAAACGATGGGGCTGGAGATACCAAAAAAGACAAAATCAAAACTCAGACGAAAAAGAAAAGACGACCCGGCGATCCCGGTGGAAGAAATCAACAAGATGGAACGGCAGTTGGAGGAAGTGGTAAAAAAAACAGAGAAAAAGACTGCGTCCAAGGCAAAAAAGCGGCCTGTTGCAACGGCAAAGCCAAAAACGGCCGCTGTACTGAAAAAAAGTACCAAGGGCAAGCGATAATTATTCGGCTGCGTGGATCGTCCGATGAAGGCTTCGGTGGAAGCCTTTTTTCTCTGCCGTTTTTGTTGAATAAACCGTACGTTCATGTTTTAATATACTTATAATGTTCGTAAATAACGCTAGTTTGTTCGATAAAACGAGGAGGTTTTACTGGTGGGAATCAAAAAAGCCCTAATCAGCGTATCAGACAAGACAGGAATCGTCGAGTTTGCGCGCCGTTTGTCCGAGCTGGGAATTGAAATCATTTCAACAGGCGGGACGGCCGGTTTGCTGCGGGAGGCCGGGGTGCCCGTGACCGGGATATCAGACGTTACCGGATTCCCGGAGATTCTCGACGGACGCGTAAAGACCCTGCATCCTCACATTCACGGCGGCCTGTTGGCTGTGCGTGACGACGAAACCCACCGACGTCAGTTAGCCGATTTACACATTGAACCAATTGATTTAGTCGTCGTAAACCTTTATCCTTTTAAGCAGACAATTGCAAAGAAGGATGTCAGTTTTGCGGAAGCGATTGAAAACATAGACATCGGCGGACCTACGATGCTTCGTTCGGCGGCAAAGAATCACGCTTTTGTCACGGTAGCGGTCGATGCGGCAGATTACGGCCAGATTCTAGATGAAATCGCAGCAGCCGGGGACACCGTACCGGAAACGCGGCGACGTCTGGCGGCCAAGGTATTCCGCCACACAGCTGCCTACGATGCGCTGATTTCCCGCTATTTGAGCGAAAAGGTCGGCGAGTTGCTGCCGGAGAGCTACACCGTCACCTATGAGCTCGCCCAGGAGCTGCGCTACGGGGAGAACCCCCATCAGCGTGCTGCCTTTTACCGGGATCCGCTGGCAGAAGAGGGCACGATTGCGGCTGCCAAGCAGCTCCACGGAAAAGAGCTTTCCTACAACAACATCAACGACGCTGACGCGGCATTGGCCATCGTTCGCGAATTTTCCGAGCCGGCTGTCGTCGCCGTCAAACACACCAATCCGTGCGGCGTCGGCGTCGGAGCCAGCATTGCCGAGGCCTACCGAAAGGCGTTTGAGGCAGATCCCGTTTCCATTTTTGGCGGGATTGTGGCTGCGAACCGACCGATCGATGAGGAGACAGCACTGCTGCTCAAGGAGACCTTCCTGGAAATTATCCTGGCGCCTTCCTTTTCCCCGGAAGCCCTTGCGATCCTGCAGCAGAAGAAGAACCTGCGCCTGCTGGTCTTGGGTGAGGGTAAAGCGAAGGAGCAGTCCCCGCTTGCGGCCGGCTTCCGCCTGACATCAGTCAAAGGAGGGGCGCTGGTCCAGGAGTACGATTGGAACGAATTGTCCCAGGATGAGCTGAAAGTCGTCACCGAACGCAGACCAAGCCAGGATGAACTCGCCCAACTGTCCTTCGCCTGGAGCGTAGTAAAGCATGTCAAGTCGAACGCGATCGTGCTTGCCAAAGAGTACATGACAGTAGGGATTGGCGCCGGTCAGATGAACCGCGTCGGTTCGGCACAGATCGCCATCGAACAGGCGGGGGAAAAAAGCAGGGGTGCGGTACTCGCCTCGGACGCCTTTTTCCCGATGCCCGATACGGTCGAAGCTGCAGCAAAAGCTGGGGTGACAGCGATCATCCAACCGGGCGGCTCGGTTCGGGATCAGGATTCGATCGATTCGTGCAACCGTCACGGCATCGCGATGGTCTTTACCGGTGTGCGCCATTTCAAGCATTAGAGAAGCTTCTGTTGACGCGGTAAAATCATGAGCTCGAAAAAGACAGGCAACCAAGCTTTTCGAGCTACCTCACAAGGGAGAGAGATGGATGAACGTACTGGTGGTAGGAAGCGGCGGCCGTGAGCACGCCATTTTATGGAAGTTGGCACAAAGCCCGAAAGTAGAGAAGCTCTACTGTGCGCCAGGCAACGGCGGCACGGCTCAGCTCGCGGTCAATGTGCCGATTCCCGTGCACGACTTCGCCGCTCTTGCCCAATTTGTCAAAGAAGAAGGCATTGATTTGACAGTAGTCGGCCCGGAAGGTCCGCTGCTGGCGGGAATTGTGGACTTCTTTCAACAGCGCAGTCTGCCCATCTTTGGACCGAGTGCGAAAGCGGCTATGATCGAGGGGAGCAAGTCTTTTGCCAAGTGCCTGATGAAGCGCTACGGGATTCCGACAGCCCGTTACGAGTCGTTTATCGACTACCAGTCCGCACTGGCTTACGTAAAAGAGCAGGCGGTTCCGATCGTCATCAAGGCCGACGGGCTTGCGGCGGGCAAAGGTGTCGTCATTGCAGGCACCCAGGAGGAAGCGCAAGAGGCCCTGTATCAGATTATGCAAGGGTCTGAGTTTGGTCAGGCGGGTTCGCGCGTGATCGTCGAGGAATACATGAGCGGCGAAGAGCTTACCCTGCTCGCTTTCGTCGATGGCGAGACGGTTAAGCCGATGATCACCTCGCAGGATCACAAGGCGGTCTACGATGGCGGCAAGGGGCCCAATACTGGCGGAATGGGCAGTTATGCCCCGGTTCCGCACCTGTCCGGGAAGCTCGTTGACGAGGTAGTCGAAACGATCGTCAAGCCGACCGCCGCCGGCATGGTCAAGGAAGGGATTCCGTTTTGCGGCGTACTCTATACCGGCTTGATGATTACGGAGGAAGGGCCCAAGGTGGTGGAGTTCAACGCGCGCTTTGGAGATCCGGAGACCCAGGCGGTACTCCCATTGCTCGAGACAGACCTGGCAGATATTTTCATCGCCGCCATAAATGGAGAGCTATCTTCTATCGATATCGCCTGGAAGCGGGAGAGTGCCGTATGCGTGGTGATGGCGGCACCGGGCTATCCGGGCAAATACCCGAAGGGAGCCGTGATCGAGGGGATCGGGGCTGAGACCGACGGGCAGGTGGTCTTTCACGCCGGAACGAAACAGACGGAACAAGGCTTGGTGACAGACGGCGGACGCGTTCTGGGAGTGACGGGGATCGCAGGGTCGCTCGCCGAAGCGCGGGATGCCGCCTATGCGGCAGCCGACCGCATTTCATTTGAAGGAAAGCATTATCGTACGGATATCGCGGCTTCAGGGCTGCGTAAATAACGAAAAAAAGGGGTGGATCGCTGCATCAGCGGTACCACCCCTTTTTTCGGCCGACGGCAAAAGCGTAGATCAGTACGGCAACCACAGCAACGACCAGGACAATCACAAACAGGTTGTGCGTGATCCATTCGTAAATCGGCGGCCCTACCATGCCCATCGCTTACCACCTCCTATGGATACATGGGATGCAGGTGCTCACTCTGCCGGTAATCCTCTGAAGAGCGCCTTGCCGACAGGGCATGCTCCTGATGGTCGGAGTCGCGGTGGCGGGATTCTATTCTGTCGGATAAATCGGTTTTATCTTCGCCTTTTCCTGGAGTCATGCGGCTCAGGAAATTGCCGAGCTGCATTTGCCGCATTTGGCGCGTATTGATGCCCATGGCCTTCAGCATCGGACAGTACCGGGTCACTCCTTCAGCCACCTTCATCGCGGAAAGCATCATGAGGATCCATGGCGTGCGGTGAGGCCGGCGGGCCATTCTGCCCACCCCGTAAGCAAGGCCCAAAATTCCAAACATAATACGCAGATACGCATCAAGAGTACCGACGTTCTTTTGCATCAAACTTTCCCTCCCTTTTTCAGTTAGTAGTTTGCACCCCAAAATAAAAAACAGCCAAGGGAATTTTTGTCTGTTCAAAAAGCGAGAAAATCGTTATGATGTAAGTGAAAAAGACCGAATTTATGAACTATTCCGTCCCGTTGGGCAAGTTTTGATCAGTTGAGGCAGAACCAGTATAAACCATTAATGGGGAGAGTCGACATTTTACGATATTTCCTGTTCTTGGGGCATTCGTCCCGGTTCCTTACTTCATGGGTAAAACGTTTAAAATAGCTAATGGGTAAACTATTTCTTTCATGCGTGAAAGTGTAAAAGATATGTTTGTCTGCGATATTTCGATTATAACTGGAAATTAATGTTATTACAAAAATAATTTTTTCTCTTGTAAATTTTCTTATTTATTCTAAAATAAGTACAGAGCCTAGCTGTTTTTCGCCATAATGCGACTCTGGTCACATCAAGGCAGAAGGGCGAAACAAGCATTCAAAATAAACAGGGGGGAATCTACGGGCATGAAAAGACAAATGAAATTTGCATTTTTGGCCGGATTGCTGGCGCTTGGAACTGCGCTTGCCGGATGCGGCAACAGTGCGGGCAACACAGGCAGCAACAGCGGCAGCGAGACAACCCAGCCGGCAAATAGCGGAAGCGGAGCAGGCAGTGAAGCGTCTGCAGGAGAAAAGGCTGGCGGCAAAATTGTGATCGCTTCGATCGGACCGCTGTCCGGACCGAACTCGGCTTACGGTGAAACGGCGAAAGAGGGCGCTGAATACGCGCTAAGCAGCCGGAAGGAAGATTTTAAAAAGCTCGGATTTGACATTGAACTGCTCCCGCAGGACGATCAGGCAGATCCCAAGCAGGCAGTTGCTGCTGCTGAAGCGGCCATTACAAATAAAGACGTCCTGGCTGTCGTCGGCCACGTTACGACAGGCGCCGCAATTTCAGCTTCGGTAAAATACGATCAGGAAGGATTGGCGATGGTCGCTCCTTCGGCAACAGGCATCCAGCTTACGGAAGAGGGCAAAAAGGTGGTCTTCCGCGTTTGCGCCCGTGACGACGCCCAAGGTTCACAAGCGGCTGTCTACGCCAAAAACGAGCTGAATGTGAAAAAGCTGTTTGTCCTGCACGACAAACAAGCCTACGGCCAAGGCTTGGCTGAACAGGTGAAAGCCCAGGTAGAAAAGGACGGCGGCGTTGAACTCGTAGGCTACGAAGGTATCACTGCCGGCGAAAAAGACTACAGCGCCATCGTCAACCAGATTGTCGCAAAGAAACCGGATTTGGTGTACTTCGGCGGCTACTACGCTGAAGGCGGGATCCTGATCAAGCAGCTTCGCGAGAAAGGCTATGAGGGCGGCTTCATGGGCGCCGACGGTCTCGACTCCGACGAAATGGTGAAAATTGCCGGAAAAGCGGCTGACGGGGTTATCTACACCTCGACGGTCGGCGATGTAGGCGCTACCGATGAAGGCAAGAAATGGGTAGAAGAATTTGAAAAAAATACGGGTAAAAAAGTCGGGATCTTCACCTCTTTGGGCTATGATGCGATGAATACCGTGCTGCACGGAGTGGAAGAAGCGATCAAAGCCAACAACGGCAACAAGCCGACCCGCGAGCAGGTCGTCGAGGCGCTGAAGAAGGTAAACGACTTCCAGGGCAAGTTTATGAAAGTCGGATTTGACGAAAAAGGCGACAACTCATTTGCACAAGTATTCGTCTACAAGTTTGAAAACGGCCAAAAGGTTTATGTAGGCCAGGTACAAAAGTAAAAAATAATAGAAAGCGGAGCTGAGCAGAGATGAGCAGAGCGAAGATGAGACGAATCAGCCTGCTGGCAGCGGCAGCCATCATGGGTTTGACCCTTGCAGGCTGCGGAACCGCCGGCAGCGTAACCGAAAGCAGCACAGAGAAGGCAGCGGCAGGGCCGGAGGCGGCGCCGTCGGAGAATACGGCAGCGGGCGGCAACAAGATCCTGGTCGCAACCCAGAGCCCGCTGTCCGGGCCGCTGTCCAATCTTGGCGATACGATCAAGAGCGGGGCGGAATATGCCGTCAAGCTGAAGCAGGAGGAGTTCAAACAACTGGGCTTTGACCTGCAGCTTTTCCCTCAGGACGACCAGGCCGATCCGAAGCAGGGCGTAGCCAATGCCGAACTGTTAATCGGCAATCCCGACGTGCTGGGCGTAATCGGCCACCTGAATACAGGGGTGTCGATCCCGGCTTCGGTCAAGTACGAATCGGCGCATTTGGTGATGATTTCTCCGACCAATACGGGTGTTCAGTTGACGGAGGAAGGGCGAAGCGTCGTACACCGGATTTGCGCCCGGGACGACCAGCAAGGACCGAAAGCAGCCAAATACGCCGAGAAGCAGCTCGGGGTGAAGAGCGTTTTTATCATCCATGACAAGACGGCCTACGGCCAAGGCTTGTCCGGCCAGGTGAAGGCGCAGTTCGAGCAGGATGGCGTGAAGGTGCTCGGTTATGAGGGGGTAACTCCGGGAGAAAAGGACTACAGTGCCGTGCTGAATCAGGTGATTGCCAAAAAGCCTGACATGGTGTACATGGGGACGACCTATGCCGAAGCGGGCATATTGGTCAAGCAGGGGCGAGACAAGGGCTTTGCCGGAATTTTCATGGGGGGCGATGCGATCGACTCCTCGGAGACGTACAGCATCGCAGGCCCGGCCATTGAAGGAGTCATATTTACTACTGCCGCAGGAGACGTAACACAGACAGAGCAGGGAAAACAGTGGGTTGCGGACTACGAAAAAACAATGGGCAAGAAGCCGGAGACGTATGCCGTATACGCTTTTGACTCGACGAATGTTCTGTTGAACGGTATATTGGAGGCCATAAAAGCAAACGGCGGGAAGAAGCCGAGCCGTGAGCAGGTCCTAGCGTCCGTGCATAAGACAAAAGATTTTCAAGGTGAATTCTCCAAGGTCAGCTTTGATGAAAAAGGGGATAACACGTTTGCCGATATTTTTGTTTACAAATACGGGAAAGACAAAACCGCGTATGTAGGCATCATAGAGTAGGCTGACTGATTTTCCTGATTTGCTGATTCACCATTTTTATATAGAAATAGGGGGATTTACAAATGAGAAAGCGGACTCATCTAGGAATTCTCAGCGCAGTTTTAGCTGTCGGAATGGCCCTAGCCGGTTGCGGAGGCGGCGGTGGCAGCAGCAGTGGCGGCGGTAGCGCACCCGCTTCTTCCAGCGGAGGGGAGTCTTCCGCTTCATCAGGGGGAGGCGGCCAGGCGGCTTCGGGAGGCGCACTGGAAAAAATCCTGATTGCAACCCAGACACCGTTGTCCGGACAGCAATCAAACGTTGGCGATTCATTGAAAACAGGTGCAGAATACGCTTTAAAACTGCAGCAGGATGAATTTAAAAAAATGGGCTTTGACCTGCAGTTATTCCCTCAGGACGACCAAGCCGATCCGAAACAAGGGGTGACAAACGCGGAAATGCTCGTCTCCAATCCTGATGTATTGGGAGTAGTGGGGCATTACAACACGGGCGTATCCATTCCCGCTTCCGCGAAGTACGACTCGGCCAGCTTGGCGATGATCTCGCCGGGCAGCACCGGGGTTCAACTGACGGAGGAAGGAAGAAAGGCGGTTCACCGCATCTGTGCCCGTGACGACCAGCAGGGTCCGAAAGGCGCGAAGTACGCAATGGAAAAGCTCGGCGTCAAGTCGGTCTTCTTCATTCATGACAAGACCGCTTATGGTCAGGGGCTGGCCGATCAAGCGAAGGCCACCTTTGAAAAGGGCGGCGTTCAAGTGCTTGGGTACGACGGCATAACCCAAGGAGAAAAGGACTACAGCGCGGTTCTCAACCAAGCACTTTCCAAAAAGCCGGATATGATTTACTTCGGAGGGATCTATCCGGAAGGCGGAATCCTTGCGAAACAAGCTCGCGACAAGGGCTTTGACGGGTTCTTCATGGGCGGAGACGGTCTTGATTCGCCTGAATTGATCAAGATTGCCGGACCGGCTGCGGCCGGAATCCTGTACACCTCGATTACCGGCGACATTTCCGGAACCGATGACGGGAAGAAGTGGCAGGAAGACTACAAGGCGGCAATGGGCAAGAACGCAGAAAACTACTCCGTCTACGGATTTGATGCGATGAACGTCATGCTGAACGGGCTGAAGAAGGCGATTGAAGCTAACGGAGGCAAGAAGCCAACGCGCGAACAAGTGTTGGAGGCCGTCCACAGCACGAAGGATTTCCAAGGGAAATTCATCAAAGTGTCATTTAACGAAAAAGGCGACAACGAATACGCCGACGTATTCATCTGGAAAGTAAACAACGGAAAAGCGGAGTACGTTGAAAGAGTAGAGTAAGCTGTTTGAACCCCTCTCAATAGAGATCAAAAAACCGGTCTCAAGAGGTTATCCTAAACTGGCAGAAGTACTTCGGCTTTTGCCAGCCAAAAAGCTATCTAGCAGAATACGTGAACATCGAGTGTTACTTCAATGAAAGCTTTAGCTTAGCCTCATCCATTTGGGGGCGACACGCCGGGTGTTCGCCCCTTCTTTTTGGAGATAGGATGGACTTGCCATACAAGTTAACAAAGGAGCGAGGGGGAACAAACAATGCTTAGCATGCTGCCACAAGTGTTGATTGACGGGCTAACCCTTGGTTTTATGTATGCCGTTGTTGCATTGGGCTATACGATGGTTTACGGGATTTTGGAATTTATCAACTTTGCCCACGGGGAAATTTTTATGGTGGGTGCGTTTGTCGGTACGGAAGTTCTGCTGATTACGGATTCACTCGGAGCATTGGAGGGAATGAATCCATTCGTCGCTTTCTTTATCACTCTGATCATATCGATGGCGATTACCGGCCTGTTGGGTATTACGATCGAACGTATAGCCTATCGGCCGCTCCGCAATGCTCCCAGGCTCGTTCCACTCATTTCCGCAATTGGTGTTTCCTTTTTGCTGCAGGACCTTGTCCGGTTTACGGAAGCGATCGCACGCAACGCATTTATTCTGAACGGTCCACAATTATTTACCGGGAAATTTGACATAGGGTTCGCACAAATCCCTTCAAAGTCGATCGTGATCATCGTCATCGCGATCGCAATGATGATTTGTTTAAGCTTATTTATTGGCAAGTCGAAGTGGGGAATCGCCATGCGGGCCGTTTCGCAGGACCAATCGACGGCTTCGCTGATGACTATAAACGTAGACAAAGTAATTATGCTTACCTTTCTGATCGGCTCCAGTCTCGGTGGTGCCACCGGTGTTCTGTTCGCGCAAAACTACGGTTCGATTGACCCGTTCATCGGCTTTATTCTCGGGATGAAAGCTTTTACGGCTGCCGTTTTGGGCGGTATCGGAAACATCAAGGGGGCGATGTTTGGCGGGGTTGTCATCGGGCTGATCGAGTCGCTTGCCGGCGCCTATATGGGACAGCTGACAAACGGCGCCTTCGGTGCGGAGTATAAAGACGTGATTGCGTTTTCGATTTTGATTCTCGTGCTTCTGTTCAAACCGGAAGGCCTGTTTGGCGAAGCGGTAAAAGAGAAAGTGTAGGTGAGGAAAATGGCAAAGTTACTGGGGAAAGGCTTGTTGAAGGATCGGAAAATTCCGCTGTGGTTTACGATCGTTTGGGTCATCGCTTTTTCGATCGCCCTAAAAGTAATGGATCAGTCGGTTATCGCTTTTATGGGTGTGCTGTTTTCCATCATCTTCGTATACTATACCGATTCGCCCAAATGGATGCGATTAGTGCTCGGCGGTGCGATCCTGCTGCTGATCATCCCGCTGGTAGCCGGAGATAACCGCTACTACATGGAGGTTGCTTCACAGGTAGGGATATATGTGGCGATGGCGCTCGGCCTCAATATCGTCGTCGGATTTGCCGGACTGCTCGACCTCGGCTATGTCGCCTTCTTTGCCGCCGGCGCTTACGCTTACGGGATTTTTGCGACGGCACAGGCGAATAACTTCATCGCGGGAAACCTGTTTCCGCTCAGCGGCGAATGGTTTTGGCCGTTTTTGATCGTCGGTCTGCTCGTCGCTGCCTTGTTTGGAATCTTGCTGGGTTTGCCCGTGCTGCGGGTCAAAGGGGACTACCTGGCGATCGTAACGCTGGGCTTCGGAGAGATTATCCGAATCGTCTTCAACAACCTCGACAAGCCCGTCAACATTACAAACGGGCCGCAGGGACTTACCCCGATCGCTTCGCCGGAGCTGTTCGGCGTCGCGCTTAACAAGCCGTTTTACTTCTACTTTATCGTCTTGTTCTGTATCGCGCTGATCGTGCTGGCAAACGTCCGCTTTGAGCACTCCCGGTTGGGCCGGGCCTGGATCGCGATCAGAGAGGACGAACTGGCCGCCCAGTCGATGGGGATTTCCCTTTTGCACACGAAGCTGGCCGCCTTTGCCACCGGCGCCTCTTTTGCCGGGGTGGTCGGAGTCATTTTCGCAGCCAAGCAGACATTTATCGATCCTACCTCTTTTACGCTGATGGAGTCGTTTTCGATCCTCGTCATGGTCATCCTCGGCGGAATGGGCAGCATTCCCGGGGTCGTCCTCGGGGCTGCATTCGTCACCGTTCTGCAAGTCCAGTTATTAAAGGAGTTCTCCAATTTCCTGCATTCGCTGCAAGCAGCGGGGGTCATCAACCTGCCAAGTCAGTTGGATCCGTCCAAGTTCCAACGGCTTATCTTTGGTCTCCTGCTGGTACTCGTCGCCTTGTTCCGTCCGAATGGGCTCATCCCGGCGAAGCGGAATAAAAACGACATTGACGCTATCAAGAACAGCCCGTATGCCAAAGAAAAGCTTGGGATCTTGTCCAGAAGCGCAAGCGAGAAATAAGCCAGGGGAGGAATCAAAATGGCGATACTGGAAGCGAACGGCTTGACCAAACGGTTTGGCGGTCTGGTCGCAAATGAAGATGTGACGGTAAAGATTGAAGACGGTTCGATTACGGCTGTCATCGGCCCCAACGGAGCGGGGAAGACGACGTTTTTCAATATGATTACGGGCTTTTATGAGCCGGATGAAGGAGAAATTCTGTTTGACGGCAAGAGCATCAAAGGACTGCGGCCTGATAAAATCGCCGGGCGCGGGATTACCCGCACGTTTCAAAATATTCGCCTGTTTAAACAGATGACAGCGCTGGAGAATGTCATGGTGGGCGTCCATAGCCGTTTGTCGGCCGGGATATTGGGTATATTGTTCAATGTAAAACGGGTGCGGCAGGAGGAAGAGCGCTCCCGGGTGGAAGCCTATCAACTGCTTGAGTACGTAGGCATTGCCGATGTGGCGAACGAAGCTGCAGGAAGCCTTCCCTACGGGATTCAGCGCCGTCTGGAGATCGCCCGGGCGCTCGCCACCAATCCCAAAATCATTCTGCTCGACGAACCGGCGGCCGGCATGAACCCGAGGGAAACCGTTGAAATGACGGAGTTTATCCGTAAGCTCCGCAATGAACTCGGCCTGACGATCATCCTGATCGAGCACGACATGAAGCTCGTCATGGGACTGAGCGAGTACATCCACGTTCTGGATTACGGCCGTAAAATTGCGGAAGGCACACCTGACGAAATTCGCAATAATCAACGAGTGATCGAAGCATACCTCGGCAAGAGCACTTCGGAAGCGTCGTAAGAGGGGGGGAAAAGCGATGGCACTGTTAGAATTGCAAAATGTACACACCTATTACGGCGGGATCCACGCTCTAAAAGGGCTGAGCATAAAAGTAGAGCCGGGGGAGATCGTTACCTTGATCGGCTCGAACGGAGCCGGCAAGTCCACCACCCTCAAAACGATTTGCGCCCAAGCGCGTGCCCGCGAAGGAAAGGTGCTGTTTAACGGCAAGGAGATCACCCAATTAAAAACCCACGAAATTGCCGCCTCGGGGATCGCGCATGTTCCGGAAGGGCGCCGGATTTTTCCGAAGCTGACCGTAAAGGAAAACCTGGAGATGGGCGCTTTCGGGGTGAAGGATAAAAAAGTCATTGAGGAAGGCTTTGAGCTTGCTTTTCACTACTTCCCCCGGCTGAAAGAGAGGGTCAACCAGAAGGGCGGAACGATGTCCGGAGGCGAACAGCAGATGCTGGCGATCGCCCGCGGGTTGATGATGCGGCCGAAAATTCTGATGCTGGACGAACCTTCGATGGGTTTGGCGCCCATTTTGGTCGAACAAATTTTCCACATCATCACCGAGATGAACCAGGAAGGAATGACGATCCTGCTGGTCGAACAAAACGCCAATCAGGCGCTTTCGGTGGCAAATCGGGGCTATGTCATTCAAACGGGAGAAATTATCCTGCAGGAAGAAGCGAAGGCGTTACTCTCAAATCCTCAGGTACGGGAAGCTTATCTGGCATAATCGACAGGAAAAACCGATGAATCCGGCGTGGTTCATCGGTTTTTTAGGCGGCACAAGGGCTGTCTGCTCAATTGTCCACTTTTAGATTGCTGCGCAGCTGCAGCAAATCAGATACCGTAACAAAGGTGTAGCCTCTTTGCGTCAACTCGGGCAGGATCTGTTCCAGTGCCTTGATCGTTTGTTCCCGATTGCCGCCGTGATCGTGAAACAGCACGATATCACCTCTTCGCGCGTTCTTCAGCACTTTGTTCACAATTCGCTTGACCCCTGGATTTCTCCAGTCGCGCGTATCCTGATGCCATGACCACATCACAACCAGGTAATCAAGTTCTTTGGCGCTGTTGATAATCGTTTCATTGTAGATGCCGCCGGGGGGACGGAAGAGGAGCGGACGACGTTTGGTCGCTTTGACAATGGCGTCTTCGGCCAGTTTTATCTCATTTTTGATGGAGTCTGGCGTCATCCGCGTGAAGTATTTATGGTTATAGGTATGGTTGGCGACTTCATGCCCCTCCATTATTTCCCGCCGCACCAGCTCCGGGTACTTGTTCACACGCGAGCCGACGACAAAAAATGTCGCCTTCGCATCGTACTTCTTCAGTAGATCCAACATTCGCGGCGTATATGCGGGATTGGGCCCATCATCGAATGTAAGGGCGATCACCTTTTGGTTTGTCGGCACCTCCCAGACGGCTTCTCCGCGCTCTTCGAAGTACTTGCGGTTTTTTTCCCGCGTATAGCCCGTCTGTGCCCCGAGGGAGAAGAGGATAGCCAAAACAGTGATAGTAAGTATTGCCTTGCGGGAGAATAAATTCATGCCTGCCTCCTTCACGAAAGAGGGAACTCATCGTCCTTTCGTTTCGTTTAGTATTGGGAAGGAGGCAATTTTCATTCGTCAGGATTGACGCAAGTCCTGCTTTTGTGTGCGGCCCGGATAAAACAGCTTGCCCTCTTTCAACGGATTCTCTTTTGCCGTTATTGTATCCGTTTGAATCCGGAACACGGTGACCCCCAAATCTCGTGATGAACGATAGGTTTTGACGTGATGTTTGGCCAAGGGCGATTCAAAGTAGCCTGGGACGTATTTGTTCAACATCTGCTGCAGGACGTCAGTCGCTTCATCCAGATCCGTCAGTCGCTCTACTCTGCCTGTCACGATGACGCTCATAAAGGCCGTGTCGGTATCGCCCGGAACCGGGTCAGCTAACGTACCGAATTCTTCGCTGACGGTGAAACTGACCTGCGGATGCCGGTGCATGCAATCACTCTTTTTTCCGCTGTCAGTACCGTGGAAGTAGATGGAGTCCCTCCACCAGATAAAATTAAGCGGGATGACGTAAGGGTACTCACCGTCGTATAATCCAAGGTGACCGATCCGGGCATTTTGGAGAAACTGTTGAATTTTTTCCTGTTCAAGCGTTTGGCGTTTAAACGTCATGGGTATCCTTCTCCTTGTTCTCATTTCTCATTTTGTTCCCTATCATAAAAGAATTCTGACACGGGGAAAAGGGTCAGATTTGCTCGCTATAATCAGGTCAGATGGAGCGTGAACACCATGCTGGAAATGATCCCAAGAATCGAAGAGACCGGCAGCCAGCCGATGTACCTGCAGCTGTACGAACACATAAAAAAGGAGATCGTAACAGGCAAGATACCTGCCCATACCCGCCTGCCGTCTGTCCGTCAGTTGACCAGATCCCTGCATGTCAGCAAGACGACAATCGAATTGGCCTATCACCAGCTGGTTGCCGAAGGATATATAGAGAGCCGGGAGAGAAGCGGGTTTTTCGCTGTGCCTCTCGAGGGAGTTTTGACGGCAAAAACAGCGGAAGCCACGGTCGAGACGCAAGCAGATAAGCGCAGACATTCGCCAGCGGGGCTTGGAGAGATTCGTTTTAATTTTCACACATCCAAAATCGACATGAAGAGCTTCCCTGTAAACGTTTGGCGCAGGCTCAGCAATCAAGCTTTGGCTGCGGAATTGCTGGAGGAATACTCCTACGGGTCTCGCCAGGGGGAGTGGGGCCTGCGCAAAGCGATCGCCGACTACCTGCACCATTCCCGCGGGGTATCGTGTGTTCCGGAACAAATCATCATCGGCGCAGGAACGCAGACCGTACTCGGCATCCTCTGCCAGGTGTTGAAAAAAAGCGGTCCGAAGGTAGCGGTGGAAGATCCCGGGTATGTAGGGGCGCGTTTTGTCTTTGAACGGAACGGATTTTCTATCTGTCCAATCGCATTGGAAGCGGATGGGTTAAACCTTGATGAACTGCAGAAAAGCGGCGCCGGGATGGTGTATGTGACGCCGTCCCACCAGTATCCGTACGGCATGGTCATGCCGATCGCCAAAAGGCTAAAACTGCTGCAGTGGGCTTTTGAGAGCGGAGGCTTGATCGTTGAGGATGATTACGACGGGGAGTTTCGCTATCATGGCAAGCCGATCCCTTCACTGCAGGGGTTGGCCGGAAGCGACGGAAATGTCGTGTACGTCGGGACTTTTTCCAAGTCTCTGCTGCCTTCTTTGCGGGTCAGCTACATGGTGGTTCCCGCTCATTTGTTGGAAGAATTTCGGCACCACCTGATGTACTGCGAACAGACAGTCTCTAAAATTCACCAGAAGACACTGCAGCTGTTCATGGAGACCGGAGAATGGGAACGGCACCTGCGCAGGATGCGCAAGCTGTACCAACGTAAACACGATATTCTGCTGCAAGAGGTAAAGCGCCGCTTTGGAGACAGCGTGCGCATTTTAGGGACTGACGCCGGTCTGCACATCATGCTGGAGATAGCCTCACCAACTCCGGCAGATGAACTGGTACAGCTCGCCAGGCAGCAGGGCATCCACGTTGAGTCGACCTGGAAAAGCTGGCTCAGCCGCAGATACGAAACCCTGCCCCCGCAAATCCTTCTGGGATTTGGCGGGATGAAGAGCGAAGAGATCGCAGAGGGGATACAGCTGCTGGAACAAGTATGGCGCCCGCTGATCAAACACCACCAAGCAAGATAAAAGGAACTGCCCATCGCCAGGCAGTTCCTTTGCTTTTTACTTCTTCGCCGATCTCATGATGGTCGAAAGATCTCTGGAGATCTCGGCATGGGAGGCGGAGCCGGATTTCAGCTTTGCTTTGATTCGGTCAATCGCTTGGATGGCGGAGCGATCCGTTACAGTCATGACTCGCACATCTGAGCCGAAGAGGGAATGAATGTGCTCACGGGCCGCTGACAGGTTGTCGTGATCGACTGCTTTGGAGGTTCCTTTTGTGCCTAATCCCGGATCGGTGCTGCTCCTAGCCCCTTTTCCTGATTCCCCCGCCGTAGGGTTCAATAGTTTATGCTGCATCGGATCATAGCGATGGGCGGAGATCTGCTTTTGATCCTGGGCCAGGATTACTGTGTCATCGAGGACGAGCACTTTGATCCCGTCAATGCCTTCAGAATGAAGCCTGGATTGGATATGGGAAGAGACACCGCCTTCGTGCAGGCCGGAACTGCCAATTCTGCCGTAGACGCCTGTGCCCATTCCGCTGAAGTTGTGGCCGTGCCGGTTGGTCGTTTCTGTCTTGACGCCAAATTCACTGGGTATGACGCCGGCATCCTGTCTGTTGACAGGTTTGCCGTAGTGGTTCCCGGGAAGAGCTGGTCCTCCTGGCGCGGCCGGCGTTCCTGGTGCTCCCGGTGCAGCCGGTGCTGTCCGGACATGTGGAGCACCTGTAATCGATTTTGTTCCTGCCGGGGGCTGTGCGGCGTTATGAGTATAGCAGCCGGAGATCAACATAATGGAACAGAGTGAAGGAATCGCGCGAGGTGTACCCATTTTGCTTTCATTGCATTACCTCCAACTTTTAGGTTAGCATCTCGCTATTATCGTTCCCTTCCTTTTATCTTGTATCGATGGTTTTTTTTGGAGTAACTTTTTCTCTTTTGGACAAGATAAAAGCAATGTTGCCACTGAATTCCTTTTTTCCAGCTAAATCAGGAGGTGGGCGAATATGCCGGATCAAGATCAAGTAGAACAAAACGATCAACAACCAGTTTCAAGGAGAAATTTCCTGAAGAATACGGGGTATGCCCTCGGAGGATTGATAGTTGGCGGTGTGGTCGGGAGTCTTGTCCGTACGAACCCGCAAGCGCCAGCTCCTGCGCCCGCACCTGGGGCAGCGCCGGCCGCGCAGGACTACAATCAGGCCTTGATGTACTTTACCCAGGAGCAATTTAAGATCGTCGATGCGGCGACCGAGCGGATTTTTCCCAAAGATGAGAACGGTCCTGGTGCCAGTGAGTTGGGAGTCGCTTTCTTTATCGACCACCAGCTGGCCGGGGAATGGGGATTTAACTCCCGAGAGTACATGCAGCCGCCTTTTTATAAGGGAGAAAAAGTGCAAGGATACCAGGGGCGCCTGAGACGGAGGGAAATTTTCGATATCGGCCTGCGCGAAATGCAGAATTACAGCATGAGCAAGTATCAGAAAAAATTTGAAGAGCTGGCCCCGGAGGAACAGGATGGTGTGCTGACGGCCTTTGAAAAGGATGAGGTCAAGTTGACGACCATCTCTCCAAGCGGTTTTTTCAATATGCTTCGCAGCAGTACGCTTGAGGGCGTATACGCGGATCCGCTGTATGGCGGCAACAAAAACATGGCTGGCTGGCAAATGAAAAACTTCCCGGGAAATCAAATGTCTTATGCCAATATCATTGACAAGGGTTTCCAGAAAATACCGCCCGTAAGCTTGCGAGAACATCTTACACACTAGAGTCGATGAGGTGAGAACATGGCAAAGAAGTTGCCAAAGGTAGACGTCGTAGTGATCGGAGTCGGTTGGGGCGGCGGAATCATCGCTTCCGAACTGACGAAGCAAGGGCTGCATGTAGTTGGCCTGGAGCGGGGAAAGGAACGGAAAACGGAAGACTATTACATGGTGCATGACGAACTTCGCTACGCTTTGCGTTACGAACTCATGCAGGATCTGTCGAAGGAAACCGTTACGTTCCGCAGCAATGAGAAAGTCCGGGCCCTGCCGATGCGGCAGTATGGCTCCTTTTTGCTCGGTGACAATTTGGGTGGATCAGGCGTCCATTGGAACGGCCATACGTTTCGCTTTTTGCCCTACGACTTTCAGATCAGGACCAAGACGCTGGAGAGGTACGGGAAGAACAAGATTCCCGCGGATATGACGATTCAGGACTGGGGCATCACCTATGACGAGCTGGAGCCCTACTACGACAAATTTGAGAAAACCTGCGGCATCTCCGGCGAAGAAAATCCCCTCGGCGGCAAACGCTCCGACAAGTACCCTACCCCGCCGATGAAAATGTCTCCGCAGCTCGTCATGTTTCGGGATGTAACGAAAAAGATGAACCTTCATCCGTACGCCCTGCCTTCGGCCAATCTCTCAGAGCCGTATACCAATCCTGACGGAATCGCGCGTGCGGCTTGCCAGTACTGCGGATTCTGCGAGCGGTTTGGCTGCGAATACGGGGCGAAGGCGGATCCCGTCGTCACGGTCATTCCCGTCGCAATGAAAAGCGGGAAGTTTGAACTGCGGACCCACTCCAATGTGAGGAGGATCCTGCACTCCGGCAACAAGGCGACAGGTGTTTTGTACATCGATACGACGACCGGCGAAGAGATCGAACAGCCTGCGGATGTCGTCGTGCTGACCAGCTACGTGTTCAACAACGCGAGGATCTTGCTGATGTCCAAGCTGGGCAAGCCGTACGATGCCGCCAGCGGTACCGGGGTGATCGGCAAAAACTACGCATATCAGGTGCTGAAAGGGAATGCCTCGGGCTTTTTCGAAAACAAGGAATTCAACAATTTTGCCGGTGCCGGAGCGCTTGCCATGTGCTTGGATGACTACAACGGCGACAACTTCGATCACTCCGACCTGAAATTCATCCACGGCGCCAACATCAGCATCTCCAATTTCGGTTCAAGGCCGATCCAGAACAACCCGGTGCCCCAGGGGACGCCGGGATGGGGTAAAGACTTCAAAGCCGCTTCGCTAAAGTACTACAATCGCACCTTGTCAGTCGGGGCACAGGGAGCGTGCATGCCATTTCGACATCACTACCTCGACCTTGACCCAACCTATAAGGACAGCTTCGGCGACCCGCTGATCCGGCTTACCTTTGACTTCGAAGACCAAGACCGCGAGCTGGCCCGTTACCTGGTAGGCAGATGCGAAGAGATCATGAAGGAGATGGGCGCCGATACGGTGGTGGCGAATAAGGAGCTGGGCCCCTACGATATCGTTCCGTATCAATCGACGCACAACACGGGCGGCGTCATCATGGGGGCTGACCCGGCTACCTCTGCCGTAAACAGTTACCTGCAAATGTGGGATGCGGAAAACGTCTTTGTGGTAGGCGCTTCCGCCTTTCCCCACAACAGCGGCTACAACCCTACCGACACAGTCGGAGCGCTGGCGTACCGGGCGGCGGAGGGCATCCTCAAATATTCGAAGAAGGGCGGCATGCTCGTTTAAGCGAAAAAAGCTGTTGAGACAGGTACTCTCAACAGCTTTTTTCCGTTGTCTTCAGTTTGCGGCTTCCCCGATAAATTCGGCTTTTTCCTTGCCGAACTTATAGATGTAGACTTTGGAGAATGTATTGTCGCCTTTTTCGTCGAACGAGACCTGCGTGAAGAAGCCTTTAAAATCTTTGGTGGCCCGCACCTTCTCCAGCACCTGCTCTTTGGTCGGCTTTTTGCCGGCATTTTCCTTGATAGCAGCTTCCAGTCCGTTCAGAATGACCAAGGCGGCGTCATAGGCAAAGGCGGAAAAAGCGCCTGGCTCTTTGCCGAACGTCGTCTTGTATTTCTCTACCCACTGCCTGCCCTCATCAGTGGCGCGGACGTCCCCGACAACGGTAGCGTAGATGATCCCCTCTGCCGCATCTCCGGCGATCTTGTACATGTCATTGGATTCTAACCCTTCACCGCCCATGATCTTGCCGGTGAAACCTCTCTCTTTTGCCGACCGGGCGATCAACCCCGCTTCGTTGTACATGCCGCCGTAAAAGACGAGGTCGGGCTTTTTGGCGACGATCTGGTTGACGATCGCGCTGTAATCCTTCTCCCCGGCCGTTATTCCTTCATAGCCCAGCTCTTCTACGCCAAGGTCGCGAAACGCCTTGCGCACTTCGTCGACAAGCCCCTGTCCATAGGCGGTTTTGTCGTGGACGAGGAAGACATTTTTCGCTCCCAACTGGTCTTTTGCGTATTTGGCGGCGGCTGGAGCGATCTGATCATTGCGGGCGACCAGTCGGTTTACGCTTTTTCTGTGGTTCTCTGTCAGTTCAACCCCGGTGTTCGCAGGGGAGACCATGGTGACTTGTCCCGCTTCATACTTTGCGGAGGAAGGAATCGCCACGCCGGTGTTGTAGTGGCCCACGACGGCGAAGACATCGGGATCGGCGATCAACATTTCCGCATTGACTACGCCCTGCTTGGGGTCTGCCTGATCGTCCTGAGGAAAGAGCTGGAGCTCGAAGCCCATGCTTTTAAACGCTTCGGCGTTCTCTTTTATGGCCAGCTCGGCTCCCAGCTTGATCGCCTCTCCTTCAAGTGATTGCGGCCCTGAGAGGGGGCTCTGGGTTGCGATCTTGATTACGTTCGAGCCGCCGGCTGGCGCTGGCGCGGCTGGCGCTTCTTTTCCGCCGTTTGCCGCCGGTTGGCCGGGCTGGCTGCCGGTACCGGAACTGCAGCCGGCGAGCAGCGAACCGGCGAGAAGAAATGTGGACAACAGCAAGGCAACACCTTTTCTCATTTAGATAGAACCCCCTTGAGTAGATGAAATTATGCCACTATTCATAAACATAGCAATTTGGACATTATTCGTCAATCTCAATGAAAATGGCTTGTCCATAAAATAAAAACCCGCCTCTTTCAAGCGCGAGGCGGGTTGCCATGGTTGTCAATCCGATTTGTGTTCAGGTTTGACCGGCAGATGCACGATAAACCAGACGCCGGGGGCCATGTTGCGGGCTTCTATGGTTCCGCCGTGCGCTTCGATGACGGCTCGGGCGATCGCCAGCCCAAGCCCGTGTTTGCCGCCCTTTCCCTTGCGAAAGCGCTGGAACAAATGCGGCAGCAGGGCCTCTTCAATCGGCGGTCCGTCATTTCCCAGCATCAACTGGATATCATTGCCCTTCTGTCTGCCCTGGATGATACATTCGCTCTTGGCGTAGCGAAGCTGGTTTTCGATGATATTTTGAAACGCTGTGGAGAGCTGTTCGCCATCCCCTTCCGTCGGCAGCAGTGCGGGCAGATCGATCCGCCATTCGATTTGCGGCTGCAAGACGCTCAGGCGCTGCTTGAGGAGCGGAAACAGTTCACTCAGATTGAGCGGAGTCGCCTGCAGCATCTGGGCCACCGACTCGATCTTCGTCAAATAGAGGAGCTGCCCCACGACGTTCTCCAGCCTGCGGCTTTCGTCCATGATCACCTGCAGCCCTTTTTCTGCCTGCGGGCCTTGAAATACCCCTTCAAGCAATCCCTGGGCGTACCCTTGGATCGCCATGATCGGCGTCTTCAATTCATGTGAGATGTTTTGCACGAAATGACGCTGTGATTCGTCGTACTCCTTCAAGTGGTCCTGCATCGTCTCAAACGATCGGGCGAGCTGTCCGATCTCGTCTCCCCGATCCATTTTCAGCGGAGTGTCGAACTGTCGGCTGGCAATTTTATGGCACCACTCCTGCAGCCGCTGAATGGGACTGGTCAGGTAGCGGCTGAACCAGACGGCAAGGAGCCAGCTAACCAGCAGCAAAACGGCGAAAACCAGCAAGAACTGGCGCGTCAGAATCGAATTGATCTGGTTCAGCTCCCGCTCTTTGGAGTAGAGCACCAGGTAGTAGGGGAACCCGTGGTAATCCATCAGCTTGCTGACGAACAAATACGTTTCCTGGCCTCTTGGCAGCGTTCCGTGCTGTACCTTGTCCTTCGGATAGTGTGCCGCCAAGCGGTACAACTCCTGGGCGTCATCGCTGGGAAGCTGCTCGGTCATGCGGGCCCCCAGCGGTTTGCCGTTCGCGGCGAAGACGATCATGTCGAACGAGTAGTCGTAATTGGAGAGAAGCAGCTGCAAAAACAGCGGTGCGCTGGCCGGGACCGGAAGAAGCTCGTGATTTTCCGTAAAGGTGATGTGGCCGGACAGATTGTCAAACTCCTCCTCCAGCAGAGAGAAGGTATTGTCGACCAGGTAATGCTTGACGGCAAACGGATAGAGAATCCCGACGCCTGCCCCCAGGACAGTGGTCAACAGCATGAACAGGATCAGGATTTGCCGGGAGAGCGGCCAGTCTTTCAAGCGTTTGGTCAGTTTCATTTCACTGTCATCCGGTACCCAAAGCCGTACACGGTTTCAAGCGGGAAGCCGGGCAGCTTTTTGCGTATGCGCTTCACAAGATCGTCGACGGCCCGGTCCGAACCGACGTAGTCGTCTCCCCAGACAGCGGCCAGGATCTGCTCCCGGTGCAAAGCCTGCCCCTGGTTGTGAAGAAAATAGGCGATCATGTCAAACTCCTTGGTCGTCAGCTCGATCGGCTGCTCTCCCTCCTTGACTATTCGTCCTTTTTCCGAGACCAGGTAAGGGCCCGCCTGAATCCAGTCCTGATACTGGGGTGCGGCGAGCGCAGTCATCGGAGGGACTCCCTTTTCATAGGAACGCTGCAGGAGCTTCTGTACGCGGATGACCAGTTCGCGCGGCAGAAAGGGCTTTGCCAGGTAGTCATCGCTGCCGAGCTCCAAGCCGATGATTTTGTCTATGTCTTGATCGCGGGCAGAAATAAAGATAATCGGCACGTCAGACTTGCTGCGGATTTGGCGAAGCAGCTCATAACCGTCGATATCCGGCAGCATAATATCAAGAATCCACAGATGCGGAGTATCTATGTCAAGGACTTGCAAGACTTCTTCGCCCGTTTGAAAGGTCTTCACCTGGTAGCCGGCATTTTGCAAATAGGATTTAAGCAGCTCCAGTAAATTTTCTTCGTCGTCTACGAGGTAGACAAGATAGGGTTTAGGGGCGCTCATCGCCGATTCCTCCCTTGTATGCGATCCGTATTGAAACGGTTCCTTCTTTATTTTAGGATTTTCTTTTTAGATTAGCAAAGCAGTATGGCAAGCTGATAACACAAATGTGGGAAAGCTGTGTAAGGAAGGATTTCATGTAACGATGCAGAAAACAAACAAGACCATTCGGCGTGCTCGCTTTTTGGACAACGATGCGAAGGGAGAGAATATATTTGTGAGACTTCTTACATCTTTGACGACGATGTTGGTTCTCGGCGTGTTGATCGCAGGCTGCGGCCGGGAGACTGCTGTTCAGCCCAAACCGGAGCCTGCCCCGCCCGTGGATGAGCCGGTTGGCCAAGATACGGCGTATCCGTATACGGCGCCGTTTACCGGACTGGGATCAAAGGAAAAACTGGACGGACGCCGGCCGATCATGGTCATGATCAACAACCAGACCCAAGCGAGGCCGCAGTCGGGACTGGACAAGGCGGATATCGTCTATGAAATCCTGGCCGAAGGGGAGATCACCCGGTTTGAGGCCATCTACCAGAGCCAAAAACCGCAGGTGATCGGCCCGGTGCGGAGTATCCGGCCGTATTACATAAAGATAGGTGAAGGATTCGACGCGGTCATGGTTCACGTGGGAGGAAGCGAGGAGGCACTTGCGACGCTGGCCGGCCCTAATTACGCGGATCTCGATGAAATCGCCAACTCCAAGTATTTTTGGCGAGAGAGTTTCCGCAAACCGCCTCACAACGTCTACACGGATTTGGATAAAATCAACCAGGCGATAGAAGCCAAAGGGTTTCGGACGACCTCTGAGCTGCCTCACTTTCCATTCCTTCCCGCAGACGCCAAAATAACCGAAGGAAGCCCCGCGACGGACATATCAGTAAAGTTTCACTCGCTGTATTCGGCCAGCTACAAATACGACGAGGAAAAAGGTCGTTATCTCCGCTTTTCCGACGGCAAGCCGCACATGGATCTGACGACGAATGAACAGCTTGCAGTGACAAATCTGCTGGTTATATCGTCTAAACATCGGGTCATTGACAGTGAAGGGCGGCGCACCGTGGATGTGACCGGTCCTGGGGATGGCTATTTGTTCCAGCAGGGGAAGGCCCGCAGCGTCAAGTGGAAGCGCAGCGGCGGCGTGATCCGGGCGTATACGGATGCGACGTACAGCGAAGAGGTGCCGCTTTTGCCTGGCAACACATGGGTTAACTTCGTGCCAGATTCTCCCGGCTTACAGACCGCAGTTCAATTCCAATAAGCGCTTGTAATGCACTACCTTTTGCCCTAAGATAAAGAGGTAAGCAGGGCTTTAACGCGTAAAAATTTCACAGTGGAAAATTGAACGGGTTCATGATGAGGTGATCTCATGCAATTGGAAAAGTTAAAAGGAAAAGGGATTGACCAACTGTTTGAAGCGGTTTTGGCACTGAAAACGATAGAGGAATGCTACAGTTTTTTTGATGATCTGTGCACGATTAACGAGATGCAATCGCTGGCCCAGCGGCTGGAGGTTGCCCGGATGCTCCGCAAAGGCTTTACGTACAACCAGATCGAAGCGGAAACAGGCGCGAGCACGGCGACAATCTCGCGGGTCAAACGCTGCCTCAATTACGGCAATAACGGGTATGAGCTCGCCTTGGAGCGAATCGGCAGATAATTTTGGTTTGGAGGCAGCAGACTGTGATTGATTACAGCACTTGGCGTCATGTATTTAAGCTCGATCCGGATAAGCCGCACAGTGACGGCGATTTGGAAGCGATTTGCGAATCGGGAACGGATGCGGTCATCGTCGGCGGCACGCTGGGGGTGACCTACGACAATACGCTCGACCTGATGGCCCGGATTCGCCGCTTTTCCGTACCTGCCGTCCTGGAAGTATCCAACCTGTCGGCGGTTGTCCCCGGATTTGACGGATACTTCATTCCGCTTGTGCTCAACGCCGGCGACCCGGATTGGTTTTTGGCGCCCCATGTGGCCGGTTTGACTGAGTATGGGGCGTACATCCACTGGGAGGAGATCGTGGCGGAAGGGTATCTCATCCTCAATCCGGAAGCCTCGGCCGCCTGCTTGACCAAGGCCCGGACGGTCTCGGGTCCGTCGGAAGCGGCAGCCTATGCCCAGGCTGCCGTAAAGCTGCTTCGCCTCCCGGTTTTTTACGTGGAGTACAGCGGGGCGTACGGAGACCCTGAAGTGGTTCGCGCCTGCCGGGCGGGGGCTCAGGGGGCACACGTGTTTTACGGCGGGGGGATTCGCACTCCCGAACAAGCCCGTGAAATGGCGCAAATCGCCGATACAGTGGTGGTCGGCAATATCATTTACGAGGACCTGAAAGCGGCGCTGGCGACCGTTTCCGCTGTCAAGCAGCAGTGAACCGCCGCTATCCGGGCGCATCATGCAGACAAGAGCAGGCGTAGTGCAGGAGAAAACTCCTTGCGCTACGTTTTTTCGTCTGGCCGCCCAAACATAAAACTGGCACGAGAAGCTATTCTATGACACAATAGGAACATATGCACGTGGGAAAGGTGGCTTTACCGATGTCTGAACAAACTCAAATTCTTACAGGGCTGAACCCGCAGCAATCAGAGGCAACCCTGACGACCGAAGGGCCGGTGCTGATCCTGGCTGGTGCGGGCAGCGGAAAAACGCGGGTGCTGACTCAGCGGATTGCCTATTTGGTAGGGCAGAAAAGGGTGGCTCCCTGGAGTATTCTGGCCATTACCTTTACGAACAAGGCGGCGCGGGAGATGAAGGAGAGGGTCGCCCGGATCGTTGGCAGGGAAGCGGAGGACATTTGGATTTCCACTTTCCACTCGTTGTGTGTACGGATCTTGCGGCGGGACATCGACCGTCTTGACATCAGCCGCAGCTTTACCATATTGGACGCGGGAGACCAGCTGACGGTCGTCAAGCAGTGCCTGAAAGAGTTGAATCTGGATACGAAAAAATTTGAGCCCAGGGCAGTCCTGGCGATGATCAGCGGAGCGAAGAACGAACTGATCGACCATGTCCAATTCGCAAAGAACGCGGGAGACTACTTTCAGCAAGCGGCTGCCAAGGTCTACGAGCTGTATCAGAAAAAGCTGAAAAACAACCAGTCGCTCGACTTTGACGACTTGATCATGACGACCATCCGGCTGTTTAAAGAAGTGCCCGACGTGCTGGAGTATTATCAGAAAAAGTTTCGCTACATCCATGTAGACGAATATCAGGACACCAACCGGGCGCAGTACGTCCTGATCTCCATGCTGGCGGAGAAACACCGGAACATCTGCTGTGTGGGCGACGCCGACCAGAGCATATACAAATGGCGGGGCGCCGATATTTCCATCATCCTTAACTTTGAGAAAGACTATCCGGAGGCAAAGGTTGTCAAACTGGAGCAAAACTACCGGTCGACCAAGACGATCCTTCAGGCAGCCAACGGCGTCATTGCCAACAATCGCATGCGCAAGGAAAAGAAGCTGTGGACAGATAATCCGCAGGGCGATAAGATCTATGTCTACAACGGCGATTCGGAGCACGATGAGGCGTACTTTATCGTCGAGACGATCAAGCAGCAGCTCGCCGAGTTCAAGCGCTACGACCAGTTTGCGATCCTCTACCGCACCAACGCGCAGTCACGGGTGTTGGAGGAAGTGCTGATCAAATCCAATATCCCCTACTCGATCATCGGCGGCACCAAGTTCTACGACCGCAAAGAGATCAAGGACATTTTGGCTTACCTCCGGTTGATTTCCAATCCGGATGACGATATTAGTCTGGAGCGGATCATCAACGTGCCAAAGCGGGGAATCGGCGACAGCACAGTGGAAAAGCTGCAGGCGTATGCGGCGGCCCACGGCGTCTCCCTGTATCGGGCGATTCAGGATGTCGGCTATCTGGGGCTCTCGGCACGAATGACCGGGGCGATCAGCGCCTTTGCCGAAATGATTGATAATCTGGTCAAAATGGTGGATTATTTAAGCGTGACAGAGTTGGTTGAAGAGGTGCTCACGCGAACCGGGTACCGCGAATCGCTCAAAGAAGAGAAGACGCTGGAAGCGGCGGCCCGGCTGGAAAATATCGACGAATTTCTGTCCGTCACCCAGGAGTTTGAACGGAAGAGCGAAGACCGCAGCCTGCTCGCTTTCCTGACTGACCTGGCGCTGATTGCCGACATCGATTCGCTGGATGACGAGGACGAAGCCGACCTGGGTTCGGCAGAGGGGCAGGTCGTCCTGATGACCCTGCACAGCGCCAAGGGGTTGGAGTTTCCGGTGGTGTTCCTGGTGGGACTGGAAGAAGGCGTCTTTCCCCACAGCCGTTCCCTGTTTGACGACGATGAGATGGAGGAAGAACGGCGGCTGGCCTACGTCGGCATTACCCGTGCGGAGCGGCGCCTGTACCTGACGCGGGCGTATTCGCGGACGCTGTTTGGCCGCACCAACAGCAATCCCCCGTCCCGTTTTCTCTCCGAGATCCCGCAGGAACTGCTGGAAGGAGATGCGCCTGGCGAGGAAATGAGATGGAACAGGCAGGGATACGGCACCCGCAGCGGCGAGCCGCGGGTGTTCGCGGGCGGAAGCGGAAGAAACGCGGCGGCGGCTGCCAAAGGCCCGGTCCGCTTCGAGCAGGCAGTCGGCAAGCTGCCGCAGCACGGCGCCGCAGCTGGCGTCGACTGGAAGGCGGGCGACAAGGTCAAGCACGGAAAGTGGGGAATCGGCACCGTCGTCAGCGTGAAGGGGAGCGGCGATAGCCTGGAATTGGATATTGCCTTTTCCAGCCCGGTTGGTGTAAAAAAATTACTGGCTAAATTCGCCCCGATCGAGAAGGCGTAAGCCCGGGGCAAAAGAGGTGTAGAACGATGGAGCGATTGGCGGCAGAACAACGGATTGAGGAGCTTCGGAAACAAATTAACCACCATAACCGTCTGTATCATATAGAGGACCGCCCGGAAATTACGGACCAGGAGTACGACGTCCTGATGCGCGAGCTGCAAACGCTCGAAGACCTGTTTCCCGATATGGTGACGCCCGATTCGCCGACGCAGCGGGTGGGCGGAGCACCGCTGGCGGCGTTTGAAAAGGTCGTGCACAAGACGCCGATGCTCAGTCTCGCCAATGCGTTTGGCGAGGCGGATCTGCGCGATTTTGACCGGCGCGTGAGGCAAACGCTGGGCCGGGACGAGGTGAGCTACGTCTGCGAATTGAAAATCGACGGTTTGGCCGTATCGCTTCAATACGAAAACGGCTATTTTATCCAAGGCTCCACTCGCGGTGACGGACAGACGGGCGAGGACATCACCCAAAATCTGAGGACGATCCGCTCCATTCCGCTCCGCTTGACCCGCCCTGTGACGCTGGAAGTGCGCGGGGAAGCGTTCATGCCGAAGCGGGCGTTCGAAAAGCTGAACAAGGAAAGGGAAGCACAGGGAGAAGCGCTGTTTGCCAATCCGCGCAATTCGGCGGCCGGTTCCCTGCGGCAGCTCGATCCGAAGATCGCCGCCTCCCGCTCGCTCGACACGTTTATCTACGGCCTGGGCGAGCTGGAAGGAGAGACGGTTGAATCGCACAGCCAGGCCCTGGAGCTGATGGGCTCGCTCGGTTTTAAAATAAATCCGGAGTGGCGTGTCTTTACCAGCATAGATGACGTCATAACATTTGTAGAGGGATGGGTGGAGAAGCGTCCACACCTGCCCTACGAAATCGATGGAATGGTTATAAAAGTGGACCGTTATGCCGATCAGCGGGCACTTGGCTTTACGGCCAAGAGTCCCCGCTGGGCAATTGCGTACAAATTTCCTGCCGAAGAGGCCGTGACCAGGCTTGTGGGAATCGAGATCAGTGTCGGGCGGACGGGTGTGGTCACCCCGACCGCACTGCTAGATCCGGTCGGCATCGCGGGAACGACCGTCAAACGTGCTTCCTTGCACAACGAAGATATCATCCGCGAAAAAGGCCTCTTGATCGGTGATTCCGTCATCGTGCGGAAAGCGGGCGACATCATCCCGGAGATCGTCGCAGTGCTGCCCGATCGTCGCAAGGGAGATGAACAGCCCTTCCACATGCCGACCCATTGTCCGGAGTGCGGCAGTGAACTGGTGCGGCTGGATGAAGAAGTCGCACTGCGCTGCATCAATCCGGACTGTCCGGCATTGATCCGTGAGGGCATGATCCACTTCGTCTCACGTTTGGCGATGAACATCGAGGGTTTGGGTGAAAAAGTCGTCTCCCAGTTGTTTGCCAAGGGCTTGATCGGCAGTGTGGCTGATATCTACTACCTGAAAGAGCGGCGTGAGGAATTGATCGGCCTGGAGCGCATGGGCGAGAAGTCGGTAGATAATCTGCTGGACGCGATCGAAGCGAGCAAGCAAAACTCTCTCGAGAGGCTGCTGTTCGGTTTGGGCATCCGCCTGGTCGGATCCAAGGCAGCCCGCGTGTTGGCTGAGCACTTTGGCAGTCTGGACAGACTCATGCAGGCGACACAGGAAGAACTGATGGCAATTGATGAAATTGGACCCAAGATGGCGGAAAGCATCGTCGCTTACTTTTCGCTGCCGCAGGTGGGCGATTTGATCAAGCGGCTGGAAGCGGCCGGTGTCAATACCTTGTACAAGGGCGTTCGACTGGCAGAGGCAGCCGACCTTCCTTTCTCCGGAAAAACAGTCGTCTTAACCGGCACCTTGGCGACATTGACCCGTCAAGAAGCGGAGGAGAAGATTACTTCTATGGGCGGAAAAGTGACGGGAAGCGTGAGCGCCAAGACGGATCTGGTGATCGCCGGGGAGAAGGCTGGATCAAAATTGGAAAAGGCCCAGAAATTGGGTGTTGCGGTACTGGACGAAGCGGGCTTCCTGGAACTCTTGAAGCAAATGACGGCTCACTAAACAAGAAAGAGAGCATTTGTCAAAGGGATGTGAGGGGTATGAAGAGGAGAACTGTCTTGCCGGGCATACTGGCAGGGATTATCATTGGACTTGCGGTTGCCGGCTGCGGCACGCAGACGAGCGGAACGGTGCGGGAACTGCCGCCGGTACAGGCGGCTTTGGTACAGGGCGATTTGACGTATCAGGACGTACTGGAAAAAGGCGGCTTTCTGCAGTTCGCTGCCAAGTCACCGGACGCCTCCCGCATTTGGTTGGGCACCCATTCCGGACTTTACGCGTCTGCGAACGACAAGTTATGGGTTTTGAGTTCGCCTGATGTCGGAGAAGATGACGTGGCGGGCTTGTTCATTGATCCTGCTGATCCCCGACGGATATTCATCGGCGGACAGGGAATATGCAAATTCTCTTCAGACGGCGGACAGACGTGGAAAACAATCGATCAGGGCTTGCCCAAAGGGGCAAATATCCGCAGCTTTGCCGGAATCCGTCAGAAGGAAAAGGTGGAGTTGTACGCGTACGTAGCCGAAGATGGAATCTACCAGTTTACAGATGGCGGGCAAAAGTGGGAAAAGTGGCTTTCGATTGATCAGGAAGTCTACGCCATGGCTTTTCATCCCGCCCAGCAGCGCTTGTATCTGGTGACGCAGTCAGGCTTGTTGTCCGTAGGGGAAGAGCCCTTGCGGAGCGAACCGGTTCCGGATGTGAAGCAGGTCTATTCGCTTGCGATCGACAGCCAGGATGACGCCCTTTACCTGTCTACAGACATAGGAGTACTCATCCAAAATGGCAGTGATTGGACACCACATACAGCGAAGGCGCCCGAGCAGTTTGTCCTGCTGGGGCCCGGTTTCGGATCCGATAAAATCGTCGCTGTAGGAGAATCGGCTGCCCTTTATACCCTCACAAAAGGTAAATGGAGAAAGTGGGAATAAGCCCTGTTTTTCGAAGTTTAAAGGAGCATTTGAGATGAAACGATTAGGAAGTAAAATGTTCTTGATTGGTGCGGTGATTTCTTTGGCGCTAACCGCGTCGGCCTGTTCGCTGCTGCCGGGCCAAAAAGAAGAGGCGCCTGCGACTCCTTCTGTCTCGGCAGATGTTAAGGTAAGCGAAAACTACTACACTGGTATCGTCCCATACCAACAAAATCAAACCCGCGGAATGTTCTCCCGCCTCTCCAGCAGCAGAGCTGACTTTGGCCATCAGGAAATGGGCTTGATGGAAATTGCCCAGCAAACCTTTTCGCCAAGTCAGTACTTCTTCCAGGAAGGGCAAAAAATCTCTCGGGATCAGGTGAAAAAATGGCTTTCTTCCGCTAGTGAGAATCCGGAGGGACTCAATCCCGACAAAGGGCCGAATTTGCTTGTTCACGTCCTGGAACACGATTACCTGGACATGTCGCAGAAGCAGTTGGCCGGGATTGTGCTGGGATTGGCCCTCTCGCCCGTGTACAAGGATGCGTCGGACAAAGAGCAGCAGTATACGACAGATCAGCTTCGGGCCAAAGGTGAGCAAATGGCCAGCCGCATTGTCCAAAAGGTGAGAGCAGATAACCCGCAAATCCCGATGGTCATTGCCTTGTATCAAGTGGCCGACCGCAATTCGACCCTCGTGCCGGGCCGATTTATCCTCTCGGGAACGGTAAACGCAGGGGAGAGCTCTGTGTCCAAGTGGCAGCCGATCGATGAGGCGTACTACCTCTTCCCCAGCTCACAGGTTGAAAACGACTATTCGCAGATATCCCTGCAGTACGACAAGCTGATGAAGCAGCTCCAGTCCTTCTTTGGCGAGTACATCGGGGTTACCGGCTTTGGGCGGTTCATGAGCGGCCAATTGATCGAATTGACGATTACAGCGACGGCTGAATACGATTCCCGTACGGAGGTGCTGCAGTTTACGCAGTATGCGGCGGCACTGATCGATCAGCTCTTCGACAAAAAGGTCCACGTCAACCTCTACGTGCGAACGAC